>PLST01000526.1:0-8431 GCA_003164255.1 Acidobacteriaceae bacterium
GGCCGAAGCGCCCTATCTGGATGATTCCCTTTTCTCCGGGCGGCCAGATGTGGAGGCTTTCCACGCGCGTCGAGTCGGCGATCCACCGGGCTTCCACATTGCCCACCAGCGCTCCCGTTGCGGCCACGTTGAAGTGAACCGTCAGCACCTCGGTGCTGCCCGAGCGGGTCCACCCCATCACGTACTCGCCGGGCTTGAGCAGCAGGCCCGCGACCCGCACCGGCGCCTGCACCAGCAGAAAGTGGGAGTATTTTCCATCGGCCGAGTAGCCCACAGTGAGCAGAACCACGCCGGCAATGAAGTGGCCGTTGGCGTCCACGATGCCTGACGCGGTGCGCATCTCTGTTTCGATGTGCTCGTTCACAACCACGGCGCGCGAGGGCAGTACCGATGCCAGTTCATTATCCGTCGCCTGCCGCCACGACGCTCCCTGCCCCGGCAATCGTGCAATGCCGAGCGCCAGAAGAACGCAGCATGCGATTTTCATCGAGGTCCGGATCATGGTTGCGGCTTTCGCAGCGATTCGTAGGGAACAATGCCGCGCCTGATCGCTGCCGTAGCGGCTTGTGTCCGGTCAGTGACGCCCAGCTTGCTGAGCAGGCTGTTGATGTGGGTCTTCACCGTCGCCTCTGAAATATCCAGTTCCGTCCCGATCTCCTTGTTGCTCTTGCCCTGGACAATCTGCTCCAGCACGTCGAGTTCGCGGATGGTCAGGTCTTCAGTGCCCATGCGCTCGGCAAGCCTTTCGGCAATGGCGGGCGGTATGTGCGACTTGCCCGCATGAACCGTGCGGATGGTCGCCACCAGTTCGTCCGTGGTCATCCCCTTCAGCAGGTACGCGCGCGCGCCTGCCTTCAAAGCTTTGTAGATATCCTCGTCGCCATCGTAGGTGGTGAGCACAACGAACCTGGCTTGGGGAGTTTCAACGCGTATGCGCTGGATGACGTCCACTCCGCCCATCCTCGGCAGGCGCAGATCCATCAGCGTGACGTCAGGCTTGTGCTTGCGAAACTGGGTAATGGCTTCAACCCCATCGGCAGCCTCGCCCACCACCTCAAGACCATCCACTACATTCAACAGCGCCACCAGTCCCTGGCGAACCACGTGGTGATCTTCGACAACCAGGACCCTGATTGAATCGCCGGTGGGTTTATTGCTCGATGTGTTGGCCGTGTCCTTGCTCAATTCGGTTCTCCCGTCTGCTCCCGTCCCACGCGCGGCGCCGGTGCGCTCAAGCGAACCGCGGTTCCCTCGCCGGCCTGGCTGCTTACCTCAAGCGTTCCGCCAATGGCCTCGGCACGCTCTCTCATGCCGGTCAATCCAAAGTGCCCTTGCGCGGAGCCGGCCTTTTTCTCCGCTGCTCCACCACGGCCGTCGTCACGGACTTCCAGTGTAATCGTACCGGGCCGGTACTCCAATTGGACGAAAAGCTGCCGGGCCCCCGCATGCTTCTTCACATTATGGATGGCCTCCTGGGCCACGCGCAGCAATTCCTGCTCGGTCCCAGGCGGGAGTGGACGATACGCGCCGAAGATGCTGAACTCGGCTTTGAGACCGGCGCCTCCGGCCGCTTCGGCGATGCGACGCATCTTTACCGGCAGGGTATTCTCGCTCGAGTCCTGCGTACGCAACGCCCAGATTGATTGCCGCGCTTCCGCCAGCCCCTCGCGCACGTGGGCTCGCGTCAGATCCAGTTGCGCCACGGACTCCTCCTTCTTTCCCTTGCGCAGCAACTCGCCCAGCACTTCCAACTGCGCCGAGATTCCGACATAGCCCTGGGCCAGCGTGTCGTGAATCTCGCGGGCAATGCGGCTGCGCTCGCCCAGCACCGCGCGGAACTCGCTCTCAGCGCGGCGCAACCGCTGCCTCAGCACCAGCAGGACAAGGGCGGCAGCGGCCACCAGCAAAAGTACATAGAACCATCCGGTCTGATAAAAACGCGGTCGCAATTCAAACGCAAGCGCCGCGCCGGCAGTGCTCCACAATCCATCGTTGTTTGCCGCCTGCACGCGAAACGTGTACTTGCCCGGAGGAATGTTGGTGTAGTACGCGCTTCTTCGTGCGCCGGCCTCCGTCCAGCCATGGTCAAAACCGTCAAGCATGTAGCGGTAGCGCACCTTCTGTGGCGCGGTAAAGCTGAGCCCCACGTAATCAAACTCAAAATGAACGTGCCCGGACGCAACCCTCAAACCGCTTTCAGCCGAGCGCAGAGGCTGGTCCACATCGTCCACTACAAACCGCTCCAGGGCCACGGGCGGAGCAATCGCATTCAGCGAGAAGTGCGCCGGATCCACTTCCACCAGCCCGTCAGGAGAAGCGAACCAGAGATGCCCATCGCGCGAACGCCATGCGGAGGGATGGCTGTTTGAGGCCATCTCGCGGCTGCGCAATCCGTCGGCCGCACCGAACTCAACCCAGTGCGCGCACTCCGGCGTCGCGGCAACTTTCAGCTCGCAGCGCGCAATCCCATTACCGGTGGCGAACCAGAGGCGTCCCGCGCCATCGTCGAGAATCGCATGAATCGTGGTCGCATTGGAGCGCTCGCCGCCTGACCGGAAGAATCCATGTTTATCCCACACGGCCCATCCGTGGTCCTGGGTGCCGATCAGCAGTGTTCCATCCGCGCGCGGCAGCAGCGACGTAACCACGTTGCTTGCGAGCCCATCGGCGGTTGTAAAGTTTGCAATGGAGCCCGCATGCAGGCGCGACAAACCGGCCCGCGTCGCCACCCACAAATCGCCGACGGCGTCGCGCGCCATGGCGCCCACCAGGTCACTGCCCAGCCCGTTTGCCTGCGTGTAGCTCTCCATCTGCAGAGGAGAACCTGCCACACCCGCCTTCCCGTTCCAGTGCGCAAGCCCTCGCCGCGTTCCAATCCACACCGAGCCATCGGCATCCACCAGCAGCGAGCGGATAAAATCGTCCGGCAACCCGTCAGCCGAGGTGAACCGGGCCACGCTGCCGGCGCCAATCCCGCCGGTGCTGATCCGGTTGAGGCCGTCCGGTGTGCCGGCCCAGATTTCTCCGTGCAGGCCCGCCGCCAGCGAAAGAATCACATCGCTCAGCAGGCCGTCTTTCACCGTGTAGCTGCGCACGTGCCCATTCTTGCCGAGCACATCCAACCCGCCGCCCGCGGTTCCCACCCAGAGCGCTCCATCACTGTCTTCCACAACCGCCGTGGTCGCGTTGGAGGTGAGGCCGTCGCGCATGCCGAGCGTGTGGAATCGCTGATCGCGCAGAATATCCAAACCGTCGGTCTCAGTGCCTACCCACAGATTTCCCTCGCGATCTTCCATCAGCGCGAGCACCGATGCCCTGGCCAGCGGATCGGTGACGGGAAGCGACTCGAGCTTACCCCCTGTCCATCGAACCAGGCCGCCATTGGTGCCAATCCACAAACTTGCTTCGCGATCGGCCAGCAGGAATTGAATGCGCGTACCCGGCAACTCCCTGCCCACGGTCAGTCGAGCGATGGGGTCCTGGCGATGCGCGCCCTCCACACTCCGGCGAACCACCTCGACGGTGCCTGCGCTTGCGGTGGCCAGCAGTTCGCCCCGGGAGTCAGGCACGATTGCCATCATAGCGACGTTCAACGAGCCGCTGCCGCTCTCCTCAAAGCGCGAGCCGTTGAACTTCGCCGCGCCCTGGTCAGTCCACGCCCACAACGCTCCCGGGCTGGTCTCTTTGAGCGCGCGAATCCCGTTGGCAGGCAGCCCATTGGCGATGGTGAACACAGCCGAATCCCCGCTCTTCCAACGGACCAGGCCGTCGCCCGTTCCGATCCACAAAGCTCCATCGCTTGCCACAAGCAGGCTGCGTATGTCGTTGCCTGGAAGTGACGGTCCGGGCTGCGATGGAGCCGACGTGTGATCGAAAACCTGGAACCCTACGCCGTCAAAGCGCACCAAGCCGGCCTCAGTCCCAAGCCACACAAAGCCATCGGGAGTCTGGGCAAGGGCGTGGATAGTATTTTGCGGCAGCCCATTCTCCATCACCCACGATTGCCGAGCATAGTTGGCCAGCGGCGTCGTTGGTTCAAGCGCAGAGGCACTGTGTGCTGCAACCAGAACCAGCGCGGCGGAGAGAAGAAGAAAGACACGGCCGGCCTGGCCCCGCTGAGCCCAAACACCCTTCCGGACCCGCGGAGCAGCCGTTTCCTTCTGCTTCATCGCGTTGGGATGGGATTGGGCCACGGGCGCTCGAGTTCGTCCCTTCAATCTTAGAGCCTCAAATGACTTTGAGCCTGTAATCAGCCTGGGTGCGCCCCACACGGGTCACGCCCTGGCTCATCACAGGCTCGAGGTCGGGGCTGCACAGAATCCCGTGCCGCCCGCCTTCATTCAGATTTTGTTGCCCGGGTTCAGCGGCTGAAGTTGACGTACTTGCGCCCTGCATACAGCCTGAATCCGCCACCCGGATCGGCAAGCACCTGCAAGGGCATGGGCCGCTTCATTCCGTCGTCGCTGGCCGTGTCCACGGTGAACACATCGTGCGCCCCCACGTCGGTGATGATGAACTTGTTGTCGGCGATGAATCCAAAACCGTAGACACCGGCCGGCAGGCTCGCGCTGCCAACCTTGATAGGCGCTTCAGTAATGAAGTATCCCTGGTACTTTGCAGCAATGCCCGTGGAATAGCCGGATGTGTCCACCAGGGTGGCCAGCACATAATCGCCATCGGCAAACTTAACACCGCCCGAGTTGCGCGCCTGCACGGGAGCCGACTGTCCCTTGTAATAAACCGACGCCGGCAGCAGCTTTTGCGCATCCGCGGCCTTCAGTACCGTGTCACTCCCTTGTGCCATTGCTTGCGTGCCGGCCATTGCCGCCAGCGCCACAACTCCGGTTACCGCCAACTTCACAATCGATCGCAGGCTCATTCCAGCTCCTTTTACGTTTCTTTACCGCAAACGAAGTATACCGTACGCTTGAATCCGCTAGTTCATCTTTCCCGCGGCGTTCTCAAGCACCACATTTGAAAGCACACCGGTTTCAACCGTCGTAGGATAGTGCGAACAGAAGCCGATGCCCACGTAGAAGGGCTCATGGAAAGCAAGCACGATAGGCGGACCAAACTGGTGCATCGGTTCGCCCCTCACACTGATGTAGAGCGCAAAGCTGTCGCCGTGTTTCTCAATCCCGATGCGCTGCGGCATGCCGTCGGGGATCAGTCCGCCGCCGATGCGATATTGCATGTCAGTGATATCCGTATCCTTGAGGGGACGCTCGGCCANNCCCGACATCTTCTTCCAGAGAAAACGAAACTCGTCGCGCGTGTACCAGATGTTATAGCCCGCGGAGTTGATGGTGTACTGGTTGGTCGCGGGGTCGAAGCTGGCGCTGGAAGGAACAAGCGCAGCCCCAACGTCGGACTGCCCCTCAAAAATCCCGATAGGAACGGCAAAGTTGCGCGTCGCCCGATGAAAGTCTGCTGGCGGAGCGACCTGCTTGTGGGTGGCCGAACCGGGCTGAGCCCAGTCGGGCGCCTGGATTGCGTCAGCATCGGTCTGCGCATGCGATGTAGCCACCAGCGCGGTCCAGGCCAACGCCAGCAGGAGTGCCCATTGAATGGGTTTGAACTCGGTAATTGCGTTTCTGATTTTCATCATTGTGGACTATAGCACAGGAAAATCAAGGTGCGCGTCTCTCAGGTCATTCGAGGTAAAGGCTTTTTCTTCTGTAGTTCTCAAGCAGTTTTCGGCTTTTCCAGCACTTTCTTGGACAGCTTTGGGGGCGCGTGACTAGAATTCATGACGGTTGACTTGCGGTGCGCAGGCGGTTATGGACGAGGGCCGCCAGCCCGGCACTGTTTGACCGGAGGATCAAGTGAACTTGAAGACATTCGCATCAGCTGCAGGATTGGTTCTGGTTATGACGCCGGTATGTGCGCAGGCGCAGGCGGCGGAGCATCGGCCGCCCATCACGGGAATCTCGCACATTTCGGTCTACGCCTCTGACAGCGCCAAGAGCGAGGAGTTTTATGTGCACGATCTGGGCGCAGTGAAGCGCAGCGATCCTGAGAACGCAAACGGAGTTCGCTACTACTTCAGCCCGACGCAATTTGTTGAAGTATTGCCCCTGCCCGCCGAGCACACCATCAATCGGCTCGACCACGTGGCCTTTGTCACCACCAACGCGGACGGCCTGCGGCGGTACATGGCCGCGCATGGCATTACTACGCCAGCCAAAGTGGAGAGCGGCAGCGATGGCAGCCAATGGTTCGCCGTGGCCGACCCCGAAGGCAACAAGGTGGAGTTCGTTCAACCACCCGCGCATCCTGAGCCTGTGAACTCGCCGAACCCCATCAGCAATCACATCATCCACGCGGGCTACATGGTCCACGACCGTTCGGCAGAGGACACTTTCTATCAGGCGGTGCTCGGCTTCCGCCCCTACTGGTACGGCGGATTTTCAGAAACCGTGGTGAGCTGGGTTTCAGAGCAGGTTCCCGATGGAACCGACTGGATTGAGTACATGATGGTGTACACGCCCGAGAAGACCGGCCTGCCGCCCAGCGTAACTCCTGGTTCGCTGGGCTCGATGGACCACTTCTCGCTCGGCGTGCCCGACATCAAAAAGCTGTCGGAGACTCTGTACTTCGGCGACCGGTTGCCGCAGAAGAACAGCGGGCCGAAGCTCGGCCGCGATGGCAAGTGGCAGTACAACCTGTTCGATCCGGATGGCACCCGCGCGGAGACGATGGAGTTTCAACCGGTGGGCGAGCCCTGCTGCTCAAAGTTCACCGCATCGAGCCCTACAAAATAGAAAGAATGTCTTTCTGCAATCGACGGCCGGTGCGAACTCTCGCACCGGCCGTTTTTTCTTCCGGCTCCTTAATCCCGTTCTCAAAGATCAGAGCGGGTGCCCCCGGTCCCTCGCACTTGGGGACCGGGGAATAAATGTACTCCACCCGAAACAGGCTCAGGCACCAACGGTCAGAGCTTGACGGTGGTCATTCCCGAATCCAGCGGAACAAGTTTCGACGAGGTTCCGCCGACCAGCTCCACCTTCACCGCAGCCGGGACCGGCATCTTACCGGCGCCGTCCGACCTGAGCGTCAGTGTGCGCTCCTTGTCGTTCCATTCGCATTCAATACGCATGAAGTCGCCCGTTTCATGCCGGTAGCTCGAGCCATCATCGTCGTACCAGGCGAAGCGGCCGTCCGCGCCGGGATAAACGCGCAGCGTAACCGGCTCTTCTATGACCTCGCCTGTATGCTGACGCACCGGCCCCATGGGCACAATAGCTCCAGCCCGTACATAGAGCGGCATNNTACACCTCGCGCGAGCGAGCGTCCTTCTCATGAACAGGCGCAACCAGGAAGCTCTCGCCCCACAGATACTCGTCGTCGATGAGCACGGCTTTCGCATCGCCGGGCCAACCCAGGCACAGCGCCCGCATCAGCGGCACGCCGGTTTCATGCGTACGCACCAGGGAAGAATAGTTGTAGGGCAAAAGCTGGTAGCGCAGGTTGAGATACTTGCGGCAGATCACCTCAACGTCTGCCCGATGCAGGTCAGCCTCACGCGGCCACGCAGCAACCCAGTCGCCGGTCATCTCCTTCGGACCCGCGTCGCCCGTGTTCCATCCCCACGGCAGCCGCAGTTTCCAGGCGCGGCCGTGCCCGCGGAACAAGGGGCAGAACGCGCTCCATTGAAACCAGCGCAGGAAGAGTTCCGGCGTCAGTTCCGGCGTGGGCACAAAGCCGCCGATGTCGGTTCCCCAGTAAGGAATGCCCGACAACCCCGTGTTGATGCCCACCATGATCTGCGCGCGCAGCGTGGCCCAGGTTGAAAACGTATCGCCGGACCACAGCCAGCCAAACCGCTGCAATCCCGCATACCCATTTCTGTGGAGCGCGAAGGGCCGCCGCTCGGGATGCACCTGGCGCGAGCCCTCAAAATACATGCGGTTCCTGTCGAACCGGCTGTAGACCGAGAGTTGGTCGCCCTCATCCGGCCACCACCCGTCCACATCGGGCAGCGCCGCGTGCTTCGCCCAATACGGCGCTGCATCGCCGGGAACCTCCGCTGTCGCGCCTGTATCCGTAATGCGACCGTGAAAATCGCCCGGCGGGACGACATGCAGCATCACGTTGAAGTGCTCCTCGTGCACCTGCTTGAAGAATGCCGGCGGATCCGGAAAGACCTTCTCGTTGAATGTGAACGAGCCGTGCCCCGTGTTCCATCCCGACGGACAAAAGCCGGTTCCGAGATAGATCAGGCCGTCGCACGGCAGCTTCTTTTCGCGAAAAGTCTTAGGAACGACGAGCACTTCCTCTTTGCTGGCCAGCGTGCGATGCGATTGCAGGTAACCGAGCGCCCAGCGCGGCGGCATGTGCGGCATTCCCGTCAAATGCGCATATTGATGCAGCACGCCGGCGGGCGAGTCGCCCAGCATCAAAAAAACATTCCGTGTCGAGCTGGCCTCGA
>PLST01000526.1:8483-10795 GCA_003164255.1 Acidobacteriaceae bacterium
AGGTTGAAGTGAATGTCGGTGCTGTCGGTGTCGAATCGAATCTCCTGGCGCAGTTTGCCGTTTTCAAGCACGGCCACAGTGAACGGGTTCTCGCCGATACGCACGGTGTATTTTTCCCAGCGGATCTCGTGAGCGCCAGCGTGTCTCTCCAGCGGCGCTGGCCATTCCGTCGCCACCACGCCAAGCTCCCGCTCGACNNAGGCCTGGGATTGCAGCCAGTTCCTCGGCGCCAGCCGGCCAGATAAGTGTGCGGCTGAACAGCAGTTGAGCCGAGGCCGCCGCAGCGCCGGCCAGAACCGATCTACGAGTGACTTCTCGATGCACCGTTGCGCCCTCCGCCAGCAAGTTTATCTTTAATTCCCATGACCACCCGCCTCGACTTCACTTTTAACGGCTGGGACTGCTGGTATCACCCGCTCCAGGGCTGGGGCGCGATCTTGAGTAGGAAGGGCGAGAAGCCGATCATCATCACGCGGATTGAGACGAAGGAAGATCTAATCGGGCAGATCGAGCATCAGAAGTGATCGCTCAGAAATAGACGAATGATGGGAATCGCTCCAGCTCCAGATGATTCGATGATTCTATGAACCACTTTCCACTGCTTATCCTTGCGAATCATAAATCCACCCGGCTCCGGCAGCACAACATCTCCGTCGTAATCGACCTCTAACTCTTCCGTTTTCTCATCGCCGTTATATCGATAGACGATTTGTTTTGCACCCTTCGCGCTCATAATTGATTCCTTTCGCAAGAATTGTATCCTTAATTTATTCCCGCTTTCACAACTTTCATGCGCGGCCCCAACTAAATCAGCCAGGAATGCAAAGCGAAAAAGCATCAAGGCTGTGGCGGTTCCGTCGCGCCCAAAGAATGGAACGACCACCATGAAACGTGTAGCTGTCATTGCCATCTGACGATGGCAGAGCGGATGAGATTAAAGGCCAGGAGAGAAATCCGCCCACGCTATACATGACACTTTAGCCCAACCTCCAAAAACGATTCGCCAAAAAGCATTCTCATAAATATTTCGTAGATACCGTCACCAATGATGCGGTCCCTCTTTGCGGGAAGGTCAAAGGCTCCTCGCCGATGGCCTCCAACAAATATCACGCCAAGACATGCTTCTATAACGGCTTCTGGTACGAATCAAACTTCGAGGCGAATTATCCGATGACTTTGGATATGCGACTCAAGGCGAAAGGTATTGATTCATGGGAACGCCAGTATCCGGTGAGGATCATGTATAACGGCGAGAAGATCTGTTCGCTATGGGTGGATTTTCATGTGAAACAGAATGATGGAAGCTATGAACTCGTGGAGGTGAAAGGATTCGAGACGGACGTTTACAAGCTCAAGAAACGGCTCCTAGAGATCATGTGGCCACACGATCACCCAGATCATACTTATCCCGTAGTGAAGTGAGCACCTAGCGAGTGTGCTTGGTGGCATCCTAGGGCATTCTATGTTGTATCTCGGTAAGCATTCCTAAGATGTCGCCAAGGTCTGCATTTCCAACCCCGCGCAGATCACCGACGGCTCCCGTTATCTCTCCAAGTTCTTTTCGAATATCGTTCAATTTGCCTTCCATTGCATTGAGGCTTTTTGTATATCCATGCGGATAGTCGAGTTGCTGGGAAATCCTCTGAAGCATCTTAATAATCTCGTCGCCCTGCTTTTCAGTCAGCATATCAAGCATGAGATTCCTCCGCACCGAACCGTAGCCAACTTGTTGCCAGCCTTCACAAATTCTCCGAAGGCCGCTCTTGCGTCGAAAACGATCATAATATCATTTGGCTTTTGGTTGTTTCTCATTTTTTCTTGGCTCAATGTGTGCCATAACCGAACCGCCGAGTTCGCGGATTTGTTCTGTGGACATCATACTCGGATGGGCGAGAGCCTCAGCCGCGAGCTTCTTGATTTTTGTTCCGGTCAGCGGCGCGGGTGGACGTGGTGCACTTTTCTTTGCCATATGACAACCTCTCAGGGGATTAACCAATCCTGCACGAATTGTATCCTTAAACCATTTCCCCACCCATGCGTGGATTCCCTACCAGCCTTTGTGCGTTACCTTACACACATGAAGGTTGCAATTGTTACCGGTGCGGCCCAGGGCATTGGCCGCCGGACTGCCGAAGTGCTGGCGGGGGCGGGCTACGCACTGGCGCTGCTCGACCTGCAGGCTTGCGATGCCACCCTGGACGCCGTGCGCGCTGCGGGCGCTGATGCTTCGCGGCTGATGGGCGACATCTCGGATGAGGCCGTAGTAGCCCGCGCGGTTGAGTTCGTGCGTCAACGCTGGGGCCGGGCCGATG
>PLST01000100.1 GCA_003164255.1 Acidobacteriaceae bacterium
CATCAAGGAGGGGAAGATGCTGAGTCAGAGTCAACGCGCGGCGATCCTGGAGATGCATGCGCAAAAACAAAGCAGTCGCATGATCGCGCGGTTGTTGAAGGTCAGCCGCTGGTCGGTGCGCGAGGTAGTGCGGCTGAACACGACGGATGTTCCTGCGCTGGAGCGCGCGGAGATTTGCGAGCCCTTCCGGCAGCAGATCATCGAGCTGTTGCCGCGCTGCAAGGGCAATCTTGTTCGTGTGCAGGAGGAGCTGGCGGCGAGTGGAGCGACGCTGTCGTACTCGGCGTTGACAGCCTTCTGCCGCCGCCATGGGATCGGGCAGGCGCCGATCGTGGCTTCGGGCCGCTATACGTACCCGCCCGGGGCCGAGATGCAGCACGATACATCACCGCACAAAGTGGAAGTGGCGGGCAAGTTATGCAAGGCGCAGACCGCGTCGGTGGTTCTATGTTACAGGAATTACCTCAAGCTCCACATCGTTCCGAAATGGGGCCAGCACGCCCTCTCAGCAATGAAAAGCGTCGAAGTCGAAGGTTGGCTTCGCAACCTAAAGAAGGTCAATGGCCAGCCGGCCAGTCCCGGCACCAGGACAAAGATCCGCAACCTGCTGTCCGCTCTTTATTCTCATGCCATTCGCTATGAATGGGCCTCGAGAAACCCGATCACTGCAGTTCGAACCTCCGCCAAACGCCTTCGCGTACCAGACATTCTTGCCCCTGAGGAATTCCAGGCACTCCTGCTTGAACTCTCTCACCGCGAGCGTGTCATGGTGATGCTGGACGGTACCACCGGACTGCGCCGCGGAGAGCTGATTGCTCTTCGTTGGCGCGACATCGACTTTGAACTCATGCAGGCTAACGTCACGCACTCCGTTTGGCGCAATGTCGAAGGTGACGCCAAAACGGAAGCTTCTCGTAAGCCTGTTCCACTCCACTCACTTGTCATTGAGGAATTGCGGAAATGGAAACTGGTCACTCTCTATCGCACCAAAGATGACTTCCTATTCCCTTCAATCGCCAAGAATGGAGCGCAGCCATTAACGCCGGATATGATTCTCAAACGTCATATTCGGCCGGCGCTCGATCGGATTGGCGTCAAGAAGCGAATCGGCTGGCACAGCTTCAGACATGGCCTGGCAACCATGCTGCGGCAAAAAGGAGTGGATCTCAAGACTGCTCAGGAGATGCTCCGCCATGCTAACAGCCGCATCACAGCGGACATTTACCAACAGTGTGTGGGAGAAGAAAAGCGACATGCTCAGGACCTGGTTTTCCGGGGTCTGCTGGAAGGGAGCCAAACTCAGCACCCTTCAGCACCCTTGTCAACCTGAAAAAGAAGCAGTCACATCCATAAACCATTGATTCTTATTGGTTTATGGCGGGGACGACGGGGCTCGAACCCGCGACCTCTGCCGTGACAGTTAAGCCCATGGTCGTAACTTGTTGATTCTAGGAGCATCGGTGGCACCGAAAAGCATCTAAAATCACCCAAAAACACATTTCGGTACCGTCGTGCGTACCGTCAGAACGTCCTGCCATTGACCTTTTGCTGAACGTGGGCAGAGGTAAGGGCAGAGGTCATATGCGCTCAACAAAGAATGGGTTCCACACTCCACCTGGAGTGAACGGCGTTCCCACCCTTCCATCAAGTTGCCAGAGGGTGTCCACTAACGGACGCAACAGTCGTTCATACGGGCTGTCTTCCTGCTCGTTGAGATCAACATAAATCTCAGGTGAAGTGAATGTGTTCTGACGAATGAAGCTGTCCCGATCAAACCATGTCCTGAAAGTTGCGAACATTCTCTTGCCTTCAATTCCGATCATTGAGAAGCCAACGTACGCGCTCCCGGTCCGGCCCTCCCTATGAAACCGGCCAATGGCATCCTCAAAGCAGTGGACCATCTCTTTTTCGATTTCTTGTCCCATAATCATCGGATTTGGAAAATCAATCGGCGGATGGTAGGAATGGCTGAAACTGGTTTTCTCCGGACTCTGGTTCACTTGCTCAAGTTCTGTTGGATTGTCCTGCCCACAACGTGGCCTCGGATCACGGTTGGCGTCGAGCAACAACCGCCTTCGATCGATCGGCCTTCTCTTCATCGCCGCCGATCAGCGCCTTCTTCACGCTCTTCCGTCCGTTCGGCGCAAAGTAGGTGCCCATCGAGCTCATCGCGTAAAGCAGAAGTTCTGTGCGGCTGGAAACTCCAAGCTTTTCAAAGATTCGAAATAGATAATTCTTGATCGTGTTTTCGCTCAGATTCAGGCCCTGCGCAATCTCGCGATTTGAATACCCTTCCATCAGCAACTTCACAACATCTTCTTCTCGATTGCTCAAAAGGCGCTCACCCTTCACGTCCACCACTCGCAAAGAAGAAGGCGAAAACACAGACGATTCCAGTGAGCTCAACAGCCAGCAAAGTTCTTCGCTCGAGGCCCAGATCTGCCCCTGGTGCACGCACTCCACGCACTTGCAGAGCAGCTTGAACTCGGAACCGGACTTGGGGAACACGCCCTTCGCGCCGTTGAGTAAGCAGTCGATCGTCCTCTGCGCGTCGCGCTTTTCAATCAGCATAATCGGTTTCACTGACGGAGAAACCCGCCGAACCTGGCAGAGAAGATCAATGCTCGACCGAGCGCCATTGTCTGAGTCGGCGTCGATTAGCGCCACATCCACTGGGTGGGCGTTCAGAAGGCTCGTTACGTCCTGTTCTGTCGTTGCTCGCCCCATCACTTTGAACCGCGCATTCTGCGCAAACGCCTCCAGAAGCAATTCCGATGCCATGGTCTTCGCGAAAATAAAAATTAATGCAATAGGACGTTGCACAAATCTGCTCCGCTGTCAGGGGTTCAGCTCTGCTTAGCCTCAGGGCTGGACCGATTGATCATAAGAATGGTGAAGGGGGAACCCTGAGCGTTACGCGATTATTGCACGAATTACGGAAGTCCATCCATGCATAACACCAGGCTCCAAGCGCGCT
Source organism: Acidobacteriaceae bacterium (assembly GCA_003164255.1). Lineage (GTDB taxonomy): Bacteria > Acidobacteriota > Terriglobia > Terriglobales > Acidobacteriaceae > Telmatobacter. The sequence goes on from PLST01000100.1 coordinate 2,978, forward strand.
AACCTTTCCGTCTGGGAAGATATTTTCACTCCGTATGCAACTCATTGCGCATGGTGGCAGAAACTCGCTGCGCATCGTGGCAGAAACCGCCGGCCACCAAATTGTGCAACCATGCGTACAGGGCGCTTTTTACGGGGGCTTACACGCCTGCCCGAGTTTCAACGCCCCCCAGATCTCACCGCCTTCAACTCACGGGTAAAAAGTCACGTGACTTAAGTTACTATTACGAATTCTCTTAACTTGGTACAATTAGGATAACTAAAGAGTTCAACTGAAATTTCGCGCTCTCCCGTGCTGCGTTTTCGCTTAGGCTCGCCTGATATTCATTTGTTCTGGCATTTGCGCCAGAACGCTTTGCTGTTCGGAGCACTTGTCTTCTCTTGCACTTGGTGGATTGGCGGAGATGAACACTTTCGTAAAATGCACGCTGATTTTTGCTCTTTTTGTCCTGACACTTCTTCAAACGGGCTGTGGCTCCGCAAGTCTCCAGGGAGCAACGACCAATTCGTCCAAGGCTGTCCCGACCGCAACGCAGCCGCCGTCCATTACCAGCAGCGCGCAGGCCAGCTTTACCCAAGGCGCCACGTTTTCCTATCAGATCGTCGCAACCAACAGCCCGACCAAATACGGCGCCACCGGTCTGCCTAGTGGCCTGAGCCTCAATACAACAACCGGCCAGATCTCCGGAACTGCACTCACGTCGCAGCAGGTGAGCGTTCAATTGTCTGCGACCAATGCTTATGGTCAAGGCACTATGACACTGGTCCTTACGCCATCCAACTCGCCCAACCTGGTCGGCACCACAAATAATTGTCTACAGGGAGCGCCCCCGCCAACTGCTGCCGCAGCCAATGGGCTCACCCAGATCGTCTTCTGCGATGACTTTGATTCCCTGTCTACCATCGACACAAAGGCAACCGGTAGCGCCGGATATAACTGGTATCCGCGCTCTCCCTGGAACATCCTGCCCACGTCTGCCTACTCCGTCGCCAACTCCGCGCTCAAGCTCTCCACTGCGGTCTACACATCCGACTGGGGCCTGGCCTCCGGCGACGCCAAAACTGGCGCCGGCCACAGCTTTACCTTCGGATATTTCGAAGCGCGCATAAATTTCAATCCCACCCTCGGCCCCAATGGCCCGGGTTGGCCTTCGTTCTGGTCTGTCTCCGCCAATAAAGCGGAGTTCACGACAGCCAGCCCATACGCGGAACTGGATTTCTTTGAGGCTTTTCCGCAGACGTCGCCGGGAAACTACTACGGTGCCTTCGGTGGAACTATTCACGACTGGCGTGGCAGCTCTCAAACCGGATATACCGACTACATCAACTCTCCTGACGAAGCCGCTACAGGGGCGAACTGGACGCAGTGGCATGTCGTAGGTTGTTTGTGGCTCAGGGGACAAGTCACCTGGTACTTTGACGGCAACACCGTGCTCACCCAGCGCTACTCGGCAAGCACGGTCGGATCTCCAGCCGCTGTCAATGCAGCTGGCGGTGGCTCTGTTCCCGTCGGCGTCTTCGATGTGCTCGACACGGAGCCTCTCGGCATGGTGCTGATCCTGGGCACCGGTCCCGCATGGCCTATGAACGTTGATTATGTAAGGGTCTGGCAGCAATAACTTGCTGCCGGGCTTCTGCCGTTGCAAATTCGAAAGCCGGCGTTGCCCTCAGGCCGCCGGCTCCGTTTCAAGCGCTGCTTCTTTGTGCGCCTTTGCAAGGCACCTGCGGTAGAGCGCAACGTGTTTGCGAATGCAGGTTTCCATCTGGAAATCCGCTGCAAACTTTGCTCGCGCACTGGCGCCCATCTTTGCTCGCAACGTCGGCGAATCCACAAGGCACTGGATTCTGTCGCGCAATTGCTCCGCGTCGCCCCTGCGCGTCAGAAATCCTTGTTCGCCATCTTTCACCATCTCCGCAACGCCGCCAACATCCGTCGCCACAATTGGCAATCCGGCGCGCATCGCCTCCAAAATCGATACAGGCAGACCTTCCCACTTCGTTGACAAAACGAAAATGTCCGATTCCGCTAGTAACTCGGCAACGTCGGTCCTGTTACCCAGACAACTCACCCGATTCTCGAGCCCCAGCCGCTCCACCGACTCCTTCACCTCTGCAAGCAAAGGGCCGTCCCCCAGCAGCTTCACCTTCCAGTTGCCGGTCGTTTTGGTAAGTGCGCTCAACAAAAGCGCGTGGTCCTTTTGCGAAGCGAAGCGCGCCGACATGATCATCGTCACCGGGTCGTGCCCGGCCGGCGTCGCATGCCAGCCTGAATCCGGAATCCCCAGCCAGATCCGCACAATTTTGTCCGGTGACGTGATCCGGTTGCGCAGTGCCTTCGTTCTGTTCGCTTCTGAAACCGCAATGATCGGTCCACCAATCAACGCAGCAAACCGTTCAATCGGAACTGCCGCCACACGCCGAATCTTTGACACGCCTTCGTCAAAACTCCATGTGTGCGCAGTAAACACAGTCGGAGTGCCGGTGATCCACGCGGCGACCCGCGCAAGTACGCCTGCCTTCGAAGTGTGGCAGTGAACGATGTCGAACTTCTCCTCCCTTATCAGGGACACCAAGTGGAAAAGCGCAATCACGTCGCTGAATGGATTGATATTTCGGATCAAATGCGGAACAAGTCGGAAGCTGACGCCGTTCCTCTCGCATTCTTGTTCGAGGAACCCTTCTTCGCCGGCCGCAACTACGGCAGTGAATCCCTGCGGCATGTTCTTGACCAGGTTCATCACCACAACCTGCGCTCCGCCAATCTCGCCGCGGGTAATGACATGAAGTATCTTCAATGCAACCTGCCCTCTTCTATCCCGCCAAAAGATTCCTGCGCCAGAACTTCCTTAACAGATGCGCGACCCCGGCAATGACTCAGACGCGCCGTGCTCAGTAAGCGCCGCGCTTGCTCAATACTGCCGGCAGCGTTCTCAAAAGAATCCACAGGTCGCGCGAGATCCCCCACTCCCGCGCATATTGCGAATCGAGGTCGACGCGCTTGTCGAAGCTCAGGTCGCTCCGCCCTGAAACCTGCCATAGCCCCGAAATTCCCGGCAGGGCGAGGTCGTAAAGATCACCGCCGTAGGAACCGAAGCGGTCGCGCTCTGCCTGCACCACTGGCCGCGGGCCCACCAGCGACATATCTCCACGAATCACATTCAATAGTTGCGGAAGCTCATCCAGGCTCCACCTGCGCAGAAACTGTCCAACTGCGGTGATGCGAGGATCTCTGTCATTTTTTCGGTCGGTACGCCAGCTCGCGAGTTGTTCTCGTGTAAATTCCTTGCCGAGCAACTCGCTCAACTGGGCTTTGGTGTGCATCGTCCGGAATTTGAAAATCGTAAATGGCACTCCATAACGGCCGATTCGCTTCTCCCTGTAAATCACTGGCCCTTTCGAAGTGAGCTTGATGCAGGCGGCAATCACAACTGCCGCCGGTAAAAGTATCGCCGACAAAATGCTCGCGCAACCAAAATCAAGCGAGCGCTTCAGCACCCGGTAGCGAAACGAAAGCACACGTTCTTCCGCGCTCTTAACCTCGGCATGCGCGGCTGCATCCAGTAGTTGACCGTCTTGTATCGCGTCCCATGTGGTTTCCTCACCTTCGCGCAGCCACATCGGACTTGCGCGGTAGTAGGTTGTTTCATCCATACAGTCACCTCGGGGGAGCGAGAGTGTTAGTGCGTTCGCAACCTAGTTGGTGGGCCCGTATGCTGGTCAACCAAACATCATTCATCCAACGTTTCTTCTCCATCCTTAGGGCTGGCGGCCGGCTTCTCCAGCAGGTCACTCATCAAAACCGTTCGTGCGCAAAGGATGCTCAATTCTGCCACTCTCACCTGATCCGGGCAGTGAGGCTCCTTCCGCTCTCATTCCATCAGTGCTTCCGTAATCCAGCCAACTTCCGTACTGTCGGCCCATACTTTGCCGGCTCTCACCTTCTCCAGGTACGAGCCCAGTTCTCGCAACTCAAACTCCGCTAAATTCAGCACGCCCCTTGCGCCACACTTGAAAGCCGCTACCACCGTCTCGCGCATCCGCGTATTTGCAAAAAGTATGATCTTCGTCTCAGGTGCCTGGCCTCGAATGCGGCGAAGCAACTCGAGCGCTTCCCATCTCCTATTCCCGAAATCGGCGCTCACCAGCGCCATTTGAGCGCCTGTGGGCACGGGGTTTGCATACGCTTCCTGCATCGTTTCCAAATGGATAATCACGTTGCAGTGTTGCCTTGGGTCTTGTGTCGCTGTCAGCACTTGTGAGTTGCAGCCGCTTCGCGCGGAGGCAAGCAGCACTGCTGTTGCATCCGATCCACGGGGTTGATCGTTTCTTTCTCTGCCTGCCGCATCGTTCTCATTCCTAGAAGCAGAAAACAGGTCCGTCGTTTATTCGCAAAGCGAGCAGAACCACCAGTCTGTCCAGTCTCTTCGTCTCGTTCGAACAAACGTCGCAACGCATCTTCTTCGTTCAGCAACGCAGGAGTTCCAAGCGGCTCAGCCCGCTCAGAATTTTGCGTTGCTCTCGCGAGCAATGTGCATCCGGGTAAGTTTCCCTTGGACAGTAGGCAACTCAATTCTTTGAGAAAGGTCTTGCAGCCCGGAATGACAATGCACGAGGGAACCGAATCAGTTGCAATCTTTTGACAGCTTGAAGAATCTGTCGCTGTCGAAACCAAACTAGCCCCGCCCTTGATCGAAGACAAGAGTACAAATTACCCAATCTGTTCTTCCTTAATCGCGCGAGTCTATGCCTTCATGGCAGTCCGCATACCTGTGCAAAACTTGTTGCTAACCAGGAAGACAGGTCGTTCTGTGTCCCCTTCTGCATCGAGCGGTGCCAGGCGCGCAATTGTGGTTTCCCCGCCAATCCAGCACCTCGCGCCGCATTGCACTGCAAACGCAGCACTACGCCGCAAGCATCGCTGCTCGCGAATCCTCAATCTTGTGGCTCGATAGGGAAGAAAGTATGCAGGCGAAAAGTAAGTTGCGAAATCCAGGGTAAATTGCAATCATGAATTCCACAGTTGAGGCCTAACTCCGCAGAAATTCAGCAAGATTAGGTCGCTCCGGCGGAGTTATCGGCTTTAACCGACAGAGAAGAAGCGATTCCTGCGAGTATGCTTTCTTTTCTCCGGCGGCAGGCTCTTCGAAACCGATAGTCTGCCCACAAACAACATGCGTTTATGACGTGACTCAACAAAATGGATGAGCCCCCAATGCCGTTCCAAAGATCAAAAGACATGCGCCTCGGTTCGACCGCTAATGAGGGAAGTTTCGCCCGCGGTCAAAAGACCCTATTCCGATTTGCAGCTGCGCTCGTCCTCTCCTCCCTCAGCACCGTCACGGCCTTTTCGCAGAAGTACGCTTCTCCGCCACCTGAGTTCTTCATGGCCAATCAACCCGGTAAGCCGCTCGCCATCGTTCCCGGAGACGTTCTGTCCGTCAGGTTTTACTACAATCCGGAATTGAATAAGACCGTGAAGGTTCGCGAAGACGGCAAAATCTCCCTCGACATGTTCCAGGGAATTGAAGCAGCAGGTCTTACCCCCGAGGAGTTGCAGAAAAAACTCGTCGAGATCTATGCGCACGAATTCACTGATCCGGTCATCACCATCGACGTGGATGCCTCTTCTTCCGGATCCGTCTATGTCACCGGAGAAGTGCAATCTCCCGGAACGCAGGAATGGCACGGCAATCTCACGCTCGCCATGGCCCTTGCTGTCAGCCACGTCAACCACAAAACAGCCGGCCTGAAGTCCGTATTCCTCATTCGCGCATTGGAACCCGGAAAATTCAGCGCTTATAAATTGGACGCGTCGCTCCCAGTCGGAAAATGCCGCGACCTTCAAATCCTTCCGGGCGATGTTCTGTTCGTGCCAAGAAAGTTCATCGTAAAGGCCGATGATTTCATGGAGCAATATGTTCGCCAGCTTCTGCCTGCCACCCCGAATGCAGCGGCAGACGTTCTCTTCACCCCTGGAAATCCCGTCGTGGCTTCCTCTGCGACCACAACGCAATAACCACACGATCCTCGCATCGTAACTTCGTTCAGTACGTTGTAGTTCATTCAATTCTAACTTCCATTGTGCGGAGCTGACTGGGACGGCTAGAAATTAGTCAATTTAAGCAAGGGATTGATCAGACCTATGGAATTCACGATCCGAGACTTGTTAAGCACGGTCTTTCGGCATGCTCGCGGCCTTCTGCTGTTCTGGGTGTTCCTCCTTGTTGCCGTGCTCATTTTCTATACCCAGACCAGAAAGCTCTACGAGTCCGACGCGAAGATCCTCGTTTCTCTAGGGTCTGAGGTACAGGGAAGCGCCGAATATCTCAACGAAAAGAATTTGCAGTTAACGCAGCGAGAGCAGCAGATTCACGATGAGCAACAGATTCTCCAAAGCCATGAGGTCCTGGTCACCACGGCCAAGTGGATCCTCGGCGAACCCACACCCGGCTTCTCTGAGCCCACACGCGACTGGCGCATCGAGGAAGCCCGGCGTTACGTCACCGGCGAGCAACCCGAACAGACCCTGCTTCTGAAAGGCATTCACGATGTCACGTGGCTCGTCGGCAAGCTCTCAACTCCCAAAACCCACGATGAGCAGCTCGAAGACACAGTGCGCGTGCTCTCAAAGGATCTCAAAGTAAATCCGATCTTTGATTCAGACGCGTTGGATGTCACTTTTCGTTATCGAGATCCCCGTGTTGCCCAAACCATCCTCACCCTCCTCATTACTTCCTATCTCGATCACCACATCGACATTTTTCAGAACCCCGCGGAAGCAAACCTCCTGAAGACGCAATACGATCAATCCGTCGAGCACTATCATGATCGCCTTGCGCAATTCTCCGCCTACATGACCAGCCATGGCGTCTACAGCGACGACTCCCAGATGACCACCCTTATGGAGCAAGGCGAAAAGTTGTCGCAGGCACTCAACCAGGCCCTGGCCGACGAGTCATCCGATCGTGCAAAGCTCAACTCCCTCACCGGAATTGATCAGTCCTTGCAGCAGTATGAGAAGTACAGTTCCATTGATGTGCGCAACAAACAACGCGATGATCTTCTCTCCAAACTCAATAACGCCACTCTCGAGCAGAAGGCCCTCCTGAGCCGCCATCCGGAAGGCAGCCGCGCCTATCAGGAAGAAGAAACAAAGCTCGCGGAAATTCGCCGTCTCGTCGGTCAGGAACCTGCCACGGTGACGGACCAGACAGAACAGAGGCGAACCAAGGCGTCTGAGCTTGCGCAGTCTGAAATCATAGGCTCAACGGAAGCCGAGCGCGGCGATCAGGCTCGTGTCGATCAGTTGCGCCGCGACCTCAGGCAGAACGAGGCTAGCCTGAAAGGCTATGCAGCGGGCTTGCAGGGCTTCGATTCGCTCAAGCTCGATCTCGATTTGGCAAAGCAGGAATCCGAACAAATGGCGAAGGCGTATGTCGACAGTCATCTCAAGGATCTGACCTCTCAAAAAGCGATTACCGACGTTTCTCTCATCGACGAGCCCACGTGGGACTTTCGCGCTGCAAGCCCGAAAAAGGCAACCGTCGCAGCCGTCGCGGGAGCCCTGCTCCTTCTTGGAAGCATCGCGTTCCTGGTCGCCGGCGCCGCTCTCGATGAGACCGTCACCAATCCAAGAGCCGTAAAAATGCGCCTGGGATCTGAGGTTGTCGGCAACTTTCCCGTCTTGCGCGACAGGGACGATGAACTCGAGTTCGCCGATCGATTCGAAAGAGATCAGCGTGGCGAGTTCGCGCGGATCTTTCGTTCAATTCCAAATCGCGGGCTGCAGGGCCGCGTCATCGTCTTCGCCGAATCTAACTCCGGCGAGGGAGCTTCGCTTATCGCCTACGGATTGGCGCAATATCTCAGCAATCATGCCCGGGAGAAAACGGCGTTCATTGACCGCACCGTCCGCCCGCTTCCCTGCGAAGGCGTCACTCGTCCCGCTGCCGATCGCCTCACCGTAGTTGGCTGGTCCATGGCCAGCAATGATGCGCTTGCATTGTTCACGCATGCGCGCCGCGAAAACACCAACATCGTCATCGCAAGCGGAGCAGTCAAAGACGCAACGGACCTGCTCGCAATCAGCGGAGTCGCTCCCACTACCTTCCTCATCGTCGAGGCCGGAAAAACCAGGCGCGCCGCCGCTCGATTCAGCATAGACACGCTCGAAAGGCACGGCTTCCACAACGTAAGGGTCGTCCTCAATAAAAGAAAAATGTACATTCCCAATTGGATGATGAGGTTCGTATGAGAAAGGCGTATCTCAAGCTTTGCAAGAAGCTTCGATATCGCTGGTACTTCGCTTACACGTGGCTGCACAGGAGCAGCCTGAAGCACTGCGGCAAGGGCGTTCGCCTGGAGTATCCGATCCGTCTTGAGGAGCCACATCGCATCAGCATTGGCGATGACGTCATGACTCATCCCCGGGTCTGGCTCAATCCCGTCGTCCAATGGGCTGGAATTCAGTACAACGGCGAAATCATCATAGGCAATCGCGTCAAAATCGGATATGACGTCCAAATTTCCTCTGCGTCCTCCGTCGTTATTGAAGAGGACGTAGCCATCGCCTCCCGTGCATTAATTGTCGATCATATTCATGATCACTCGCACATCGATATGCCCATCCGCGAAGCCCCACTGACCAGGCCGGAGCCTGTACGAATCGGAAAGCGTTCCTTCCTCGGAGTCAACTGCTTCATTGGTCCCGGCGTGCAGATCGGCGAGCATGCCGTGATCGCAGCCAACGCTGTCGTCAACAAGGATGTTCCTTCCTACTGCCTCGCTATCGGCAATCCGGCCCGCGTACTGCGTTACCACACGCCGCTGTCGGACGATCTTGAGGCTGCGGCGCCCTGCGAGGTACAGCTTGGCTGACGTGCCCATTGTCGTTCAAGGTCGGTTGCTGCCATCCATCGCTCCGACCAATTCCTCCGCCGCGCGTAGGCTCTTTTCCAATAGTGCCGCCATGGCCATCGCCAATCTGGCTGGTCGCGGATTGGGTTATGCCTACATCATCTTGATGGCCAGAAAACTCGATCCGCGCTACCTCGGGGCTTACGCGGTTCTTGTTACCACCAGTCTGCTCATCGAGCTCATCTCCAACCTCGGTCTCGACAAAATTCTCGTTCGCGAGATAACGAAAGGCACAGCGGAAGTCGGGCAAGGCTTCTTTCTGGCCGCGCTTCCTGTCCGCCTTGCCATGGCTGTGCCTACGGCCGCATGCGCGTGGCTCTTACTTCACGCATTCTTCTCCCAGCGTCTTTTCGCTCCGTTCTGGTGCGTCGCCCTCTATCTGTGTGCCATCTTCCCGGTTGTTGCTGCCAGAAATTGTGAAGCGTTCCTCACAGCACACGAACGCCTTTTGCCCGTCGCCATCTCGCAAGCGTGCGAGCGCGTCACCGTCTTTCTGGCTGTATTTGCGCTTGCGTTTGGGCAACTTAGTTTTGCGGGGCTTCTCTGCATCATCCCCGTCGCATCGTTTGTCCGGCTACTGATCGTCGCGTCTTCTGTATCGCAACTCTGGAGCCACAACGTCCGCGCGCTCCGGCCTTCCGTCCGCTCGTTTCTCAAGCAGGCTGTCGAGTTGCTCTCGGTTGAAATTCTCGCAATGGTGTACTTCCGGTCAGACACATTTCTTGTCGCCAGGATGGATGGCCTCGCGATCACCGGGATCTATCAGATCACCTACAAGATCTTCGACCTCTGCATCTCCCTCTTTGCCGGGTTTCTGCAGGCTGTGTTTCCGAGGATGGTCAGGGATAGAAGCCGCGCGTCGCTGCTTAAGATCCTCGCATTCGGCGTAGCCGTTCTGCTCGTGCCGGCAGGCTTCATCATCCTTGCTCGCGGCCTCATCCTTGGCTCAATACATCCCGAATATATCGCCGGATCCAAATCGCTCGTATGGCTCATGCTCACGGTGCCGCTCGTCTTCACCACGTCCACGCTCGCCAATGCCGCAATCGCAGCAGGCCATGTGCGTATCCTCATCGTCTGTGCCGTTGGCCTCATCGTTACCAACGTCGGCATGAACATGATTCTCATTCCGAAATATTCCATAAACGGCGCTGCCTTCTCCACCTTTGCATGTGAGCTGCTGAGCGTCGTCCTCCTCGGTCCGTTCATCTTTTTCAAACTTGGCGATTCTGAAGGTGCAGCGTGAGTACTGTAATCCACATCGAACGATTGCCCTCCAGCACTGGCAACCTTATCGCGTTGTCCGCGGCCGCAATCGTCGTCGGTTGCGTCGCCGCCGCGGTGGGCCTTCCCGCCATTTATTGCCTCATCGCGCTTTCGATCCTCGTCATCTTTGCCGCAGTCGCTCTGCGTCAACCCACGCTCACGTTAAGCGCAGCTATCTGGTGTCTCGGGCTGTTCCCCTTCAGTTGGGGACTCAAGTCGGGAGTCTTTCCCAAGTTGTTCGGTGATGAAGTTCTTCTCGTCCTCTATCTAGCGGTCTTTCCTTTTTTCTACTTCTTTCGCCGAAGAGTTTGGCGTCCGGGCTTCGGTAGTTTCTATCTCGTACTGGCCGTCTTCCTTTTTGCGCAGTGCGTCTCCTTCATTCCAATGGAGCACGACCTCATCGCGTTACGAAACTTCATCGAAACCTGCGTTCTCGGCCCGCTGCTGGCCGTTCTTGTTTTGCAGGAAGCATCCAATGCTGACGCCGAAACCATCGGAACGGCAATCGTGTGGCTCAGCGCCGTGATTGCCGCGCTCAGCATCCTTGAGCGAATTGTGCTACGCAATCCCATCATGGAGCACCAACTCGACATCACCTATATCTCGCCTCAGCTGGCTCAAATCACCAACGGTGTATACCGTCCCTACGTAAGTTTCTTTCACCCGTCTGAAGCAGGAACGTTTATGGGCCTTGGTTTTCCCTTTGTGCTTCGCAAGGTTGCTCGCGAGCGATCGGCAATCTACGCCACTGTTCTTCTCCTCGTCGCTGCCGGCCTGTTCATCAATGCCACCAGGGGAGTCTGGGTAGGCGTGGCCGCCGCCTGCGTGCTTATCATGCCGAACGCGTTGCTGTTCATGGCCGTTGCCGTTCCTGCAGCCGCAGTCTCCGCAATCATCGGATACATGGCGCTCAAAGACACGCCCTTCCTTCTGCGGATCATGGATGTGGATCACCTCCTCAGCCGCTTTGTGTCCTGGCAACTGGCGCTGAATATCTTTTCCGATCATCCCTTCATCGGTGTCGGTCACATGCAATTCAAGCAGGTCTATCTCCACTATGTTCAGGACCTGAGCAGCGTGGCAAACTTTGATATCGCAAAAGTGTACGTGGTCGACAACCTGTACCTGACGGTCCTGGCAGAGCACGGCGCAATCGGGCTTCTCGGCGTGCTCGGCTTATTCATTTTCGTGTTTGTTGCGCTCGGCAGAAGCCGTAAAAGGCTGTTGGCTGCTGGCTTGTCTCACAACGCCAGCTTCGTCCGCGCGGCACAGTCGGCACTCGCGGTCTTTGCCGTCACCGGCTGTTTTGCCGATCTGAATCTGTTTACCAAGGCGACTAAGTTCTTGTTCATCCTCGTCGGTCTTGGATTTGCAATGAGCACTCCACCTGGCGCGGCCCATGAGTTCGAGCCACCGGTACGCTAGGGTGTCTCGCAGGAAACGACAATGGATGTCTCAATCATCTACGTCAACTGGAATTGCGCCGATGAGATTGAAGCCTCCATCGCTTCCGTCAAGGCGCAGACGCAGACCTGCCAGTACGAGATTCTCATCGTCGACAACAATTCCCCCAACGGCACCGGGCTTCTCGCCAACTATCCCGAGCTTCGGCTGATTCATAATCCTGAGAACAAAGGATTCGGCGCCGGCTGCAACCTCGGCGCAAAATACGCTTCCGGGCGTCACCTTCTATTCCTCAATCCCGACACCCGTTTCCTCAATGACGTGCTGGCGGAGTTGCTCGCCTTTCTTGAGGCTCATCCCTCTGCGGTTCTCGCCGGTCCCCTGGTTGTCAACGAGCGCGGCGACGTCTTATTTGACGGCGGACGATCGCTGCCAACGCTCTATAACGAATTTCTCCAGCACAGCACATTGACCTTTCGCTTTCCCAACGGCAGGTGGACATCGCAACCCTACTTGTCTCGCTGGGATCACCTGTCCACCCGTCAGGTCGAGTCCGTACTTGGCGCCTGCATGCTGATTCGCGCCGATTTGTTCCACTCGACAGGCGGATTCGATGAGAATTTTTTCCTCTACGCTGAAGAGCAAGATCTGTGCCATCGACTGCGCAACCAGGGCGGACAAATCTGGTACGTTCATTCTGCGCGCCTCATGCACAAGGAGAGGCAAAGTACCATTCAGCGTTTCGGCTCGGTTGGCAAAATCGTTCTCCAGAATATGCGAGGTCAGCACTATTACTTTTCCAAGCATTACGGCAGTCTTTCAGCCCTCGTATGGCGTCACATGATCGCGGCTCTCTACCTGTTGCGCTATTTGCGGAGCCACGACCGAAACCATCTCGAGTACTTCAAGTGGGCCATCCACCCCAGGGGTGAGAAATGTTTAGCCTAGTCATCCCCACTTACAATCGAGCGCCCATTCTGGAGCGAACACTCGCCCACCTGTTCAGCCTGGATGGAATCTCGCAATGCGAAGTCATCGTTGTCGACGACGGCTCTACGGACGGTACCGCGGCCGTGCTGAAGCGCGCGGCTGTTTCGGCTCCATGCGTGTTCTCGTTCATCACGCTCGTCAACGGTGGACCGGCGCGCGCCCGTAACGCCGGTGTCCGCGCTGCGCGCTTCGATCGTATCCTCTTCATCGATGACGATGTCTTTCCCCGGCCCGGAACGTTGCAGCAGCACGCGCGAGTCCTTGACGACGGCTACACCGGGTCCCAGGGCTTACTCCTCTGGCATCCTGAGATCCGAGTCACGCCCCTAATCCAATACATCGATTCCCGCGGGTCGCAGTTCGCCTTCGACCAAGTGAAGAATCCGCGCCAGATATCCTTCGCTCACATCTATACCGGAAACTTTGCGGTTCTCCGCAGCGCCATTTTAGAAGCTGGGGGCTTCGACGAATCCTTCTTCGAAAAACGTCTCGCTTTCAGTGCCTTTGAAGACACAGTCTTCGGTTTCCAACTCCAGAACATCGGCGCCCGGCTCGCGCTCAACGTCCATGCCGTAGCGGACCACTTGCACAATATGAGTGAGGAGTCCTATCTTCGCCGCGAGTCGGGAGTCGGTTACAACATCGGTCGCCTGCAGCAGAAATATCCGGCCATCGCTCTAGCACTTGGACTTGAGAAAAAGGGCCGCCTATTCGCCGCAAGCCAATATCAACTCCTGCGCGCTCTCAATTCTTCACTGCTGGTCCGTCTCATTCCCGGTTATGCAATCCGCATGCGCCTCCGCCATCGCGAAGCATTCTTTCAGGGATTTCTGCAATTCAAACAGGTGCTGCAGTTTTCAGGGGAGGCTGCATGACCTCCGGCCGGCCGCTCGTCTCCTTCATCATCGTCACCTACAACAATGCTGACTCCATCGTGTCGTGTCTTCACTCCGTCTGCGCGCTTACCACCTGCCCTTACGAGATCTCGGTCATCGACAACTCTCCCGGCGATGACACCTGCCGGGTGGTCAAAGATTTTCAAGCCGCCCACCCGGAAGCGAATCTTTCCGTACACAAGTCGCCGATGAACATCGGCTTCGGCAAAGCCTGCAATCTGGGAGTGCAATTCACAACCGGAGAGTATCTCTTCTTCCTGAACCCCGACACCAGGATTCTCAACGATGCAGCACTTACCTTGATCGAGTGTCTTCGTCGGCAGCCGAATTCCATTGCCGCCGGTCCCCGCATTCTCGACGCTCAAGGGCGCATCACCCGAACCTGCAGAAACCTGCCCAACGTCACGCGTGTCATTCTCGACGCCACAGGGATGGATGCGTTGTTGGGGAAATATCGGCTGACCCGATTCGCTCATAATATACCGAGGTCGGTCGAGCAGATCATTGGAGCAGCCATGCTCGTCCGCCGCAGCGATTTCGAATCGGTCGGCGGCATGGATGAGCGTTTCTTTGTCTACTTTGAAGAAGTCGATCTCTGCAAGCGTTTGAAAGACGGCGGCGGTGAAATCTGGTTCTGGCCTCAGGCTGCTGTGCAGCACCTGGCTGGCATCTCCTGCGAGGCAGACTCAACGCGAGCGCGCATGATTTTCGTACTGCGCGAAAGTAGACGAAAATATTTCGCAAAACATTTCGGAACCAGCGCCAGTATTGTGCTCGATATCATTAATCGACTTGAGGCACTTGAGAAGCTGAGTGTCCTTTGCGTGCTCTGGCTCCTTCGCCGTAGCCGCAACGATCGCGCAAAAATCAACGGTTTCTGGGCCGTCGCCACCGGAAACGCATCGCGGCTTTAGGCAGGCATCGCATGTTCCGTGTCCTCGCATTCACCGTCAAGCCCCGTGAGTCGGCAGACACGCGCTTCCGCGTCCTCCAGTTTTCGTCCGCAGCCCGGCAGGACGGCATAACGATCGACCACCGGAGCCTCATCGGGAAACGCTATTTTCAGTGGCAGATCAGGAACCGGTTTATTCTCCTTCGCATCCTCTTGTTTCCCGGATTGCTCGCAATCCGATTTCTGCAGGCACTCCTTCTCGCTCCCCGTTACGATTGCATCTGGATCGCAAGGGAAATGGCCCCGATAGGCCCGCCACTTCTCGAGCAACTCCTGCTCCGTCGCTGCAAGCGAGTCATCTTCGACATAGACGACGCGCTCCATATCTCTGACGGCAAAATGGCAAGCCTCATCCCGCGCCTCCTGCGCGATCGCAGCAAATTCAGCCGCATGGCACACCGTTACGACACAGTCGTCTGCGGTAGTCACGAGCTTGCAGCATTCTATTCGCGCTACTCGTCCAATGTGCGGGTCATTCCCACCGTAGTTGACACAGCTCGCTTCGCGGCCACGCGCCAAATTCCATCAACCAAGGTGCGTATTGGCTGGATCGGCACACCCCTTAACAGCGACCATCTGGAACTTGTGTATCCAGCCCTGCTCGATCTCGCCCGTGAGCGCCAATTTGAACTGGTCGTCGTCGGACTCAACAAACCCCTCAAGTGGAACCTGCCCTCCATCCGTTATCTCGAGTGGAAGCTGGAGCGCGAGCAGGACTACTTCTTGCAATTTGATATTGGCATCATGCCACTGCGCGATTCTCCATTCGCCCGCGGAAAATGCGCGTTCAAGCTCGTCCAGTACATGGCCGGCGGAATCCCCGTGGTCGCGTCTCCCGTCGGTGCGAACTGCGACATAGTGGAGCAGGGAAGGAACGGCTACCTTGCTGACACTCCTCAACAATGGTCCCTGTCGCTCAAGAATCTTATCGACGATCCCGCAATGCGCGCGCAGATGGGCGAGTACGGCAGGCAGTGTGTTCATCGCGGCTGGTCCGTTCCAGCCGCATGGCAGAGCTACGCCGAAATTCTCACTGGAGCCAGGCACAAGGAGACCATTTGCGCGGACTGATCTTCGTCGCAGCCGTTCTCGCGTGTGCCCCGACGCTTTTCCCTCAGCCCGCGCGCCGTCAACCTATGCAACTCGGCGTGGATGCGGACGACTGGAACAATCAAATCAGAAATCCCACCTTCGAAAATAGCCTCCGGAAAATGCAAATCGATTTCATTTCCTGGCACATTCAGCCGGAAGAAGAAGCGAATCCGGCCCGCATGCGAGAGATCGCAGACTTCTGCCGGCGCAACCGCTGGCACTACCTGTTCAACACAGAAGTCGGAAACTATCGCCGCAACGAGCCGCGCTTTCGTCATCCCGACGGAACGTATCGGTACGACCTCGCAGAGCAAACCCTGCAGCAAGGGAAAGATGATCCATTCTTCATCGGAGTCGTCTACGACGAAGGCGATCTTGTCCAAGCCATGCTGGGCATGCCCGATGGCAAACGCGGATCAGTTGAGCCTTACCTTACTGACACGCGTAAGCTAACGCCCGTGCAGGCTTACTTCGCGGTCTTTGGCGCCGCCGCCAAACTCGAAACGCGCTACAAGGCATACGGCAAGCGCGTAATCTTCGAAATGACGTTTCCTGACAATCCGTTTGCTTTCGCGCGCGCCGGTGCTTTGCTTGCTCCCAAGCTCTTGAAAGAAAACTTCAACGATCTCATGTTCGCCGTCTACCGGGGAGCAGCGCTCGAATACAACTCACGCGAGCTCTGGGCCTGCATCGACCTCTGGTTTCTCGACAAGTTTCCAGCCGCCGGCAAGTATGGGCCGGGCTACCACACTCCCGCTGAGTTACTGAGCGCGCTCCAGTTTGCCTATGCCGCCGGCTTCGACAGCGTATACATCGAACAGGTCAAGGCCCTCGTTGACGAGCGCTTCGAGCTAACCGAGTACGGAAAAAAAGTCGTAGAGTTTCAAAGCTGGCGCAAGGCGCAAGCCATGGGAAACTGGCGCACCGGCAAGATCGACTACGTCGTCAAACGATTTCCCGACGGCTACTGGGGCCAGTCCTTCTCCACCTTCATCCCCGACCACCCCTACGGATCGTGGACAGCCAACCCCTATCATCCCCTCGATGCCCAATGGTTCAAAACCCTGAATGAGTTGTCCCACCACGCCATCCCCACGGATGCCGATACGTGGAATGCGCAGCTTGAACCATTCTTTTCCAAGCGTCCCTATCAAGCCACCGCAGGCCTGCCGCCCATGATCGTCATCGACCCTTTTGCCAGCTTCCCGGTACCCCCCAGCGCGAAAATGATCGACCTATCCCCGAAATAGCCTAGGACCAACCAATGCTGGCACTCGCTCCGGACGAGCTCCCGGACCGCAGGCCCCACGAGCAGAATCCGTCTCTTTTTCGTCGCAATCCGCGGCAAAAAGGAGACGGATTCCCCGGAAGGATCAGTGGCTCTCGTCGAAAATTACTGAATTCAAAAGAGAAATTTGGAGGCGCGGGCCGGGATCGAACCATCCAGCGCATTGATAATAAATAACTTACTGATTCTTCAAAGACCTAGGAGACCTCAATGTCCAGCATGTCCGGGGGCGTAGCACAAATTAGCACAGAATCGTGGCCACTACAGACCGAGTGCGTCTCTTTCCTTCTTGCTTTCCTTGGTCTCTTCGATGGCCAGTTTGAACAGCGAGAGGGCTAGGTCGGGTTCCCGTTTAACCAAGTTTCTGCTCCGCACCGGCCAACGTCCTCCGCTGGGACTGAAGGCATGGACGGAGCGCTACATGATGTGGCTCGCGCAGGTCCGCTATCCGGCACGAGTGGATTTCGCTTAACCCAATCAGCAAAGTTCGCTGTTCGGCAAAACGCTTGCGTGAACCTGATGTGCTCACACCTGGAGAGTTTCAAGCTTTGTTGCGCGAACTTCCCTTGCGTGAGCGTGTGATGGTCATGATTGCAGGCTCTACTGGGCTTCGTAGGTCCGAGTTGTTCGCTCTGAGGTGGAGTGATGTCAACTTCTTCACAATGGAAGTCGCTGTCACTCGCTCATGCGTGCGGAATCACTTCGGGAACACGAACACCGAGGCGAGGCGCAAACCCGTTCCGTTGCACAAGTCGGTCTGTGTCGACTTGCAAGCCGGCGAATGGATCGCATCCGAAGCGTATGACTCGGTTATTGTCAACATGTAAGTGCCGTAACACGAATGCCACGAACGCGAATATGAGCGAGCATGAGGCGAAAATTCGACCAGGCAGAGGACTCCATCTGACTGGAGG
>PLST01000401.1:0-142 GCA_003164255.1 Acidobacteriaceae bacterium
CGCGCCGGGCCTCTTGTTTTGTGCCATCCACAGCGAGCAATCCGAATCTAACCCACCGGCCCGGCCGCATTTGAAATAATTCGGCGGGTAAACTAAGGTCAAGTGGTTGTGGTTTTGCGCGTGGTGCGCCGATGTGCGGCTG
>PLST01000401.1:227-1638 GCA_003164255.1 Acidobacteriaceae bacterium
CTTGAGGCCATCACTGCTGAAGTCGTCGAACGAGCTCACCAGGAGACAGCCCTGCCCGAGGCGCGCCTCAAGGGCGAGGTGGCGCGCACCGTCAATCAGCTTCGCATGTTCGCCGGCATGATTGAAGAAGGCTCCTGGTCCATGGCCCGCATCGATCCGGCTCAGCCTGAGCGCAAGCCTCTGCCACGCGCCGATATTCGCTCTGTCCTGCGTCCGCTCGGACCCGTGGCCGTCTTCGGCGCCAGCAATTTCCCACTGGCTTTCTCCGTGGCCGGCGGCGACACAGCCTCCGCGCTCGCCGCGGGCAATCCAGTCATCGTCAAGGCACACTCGGCGCATCCCGGCACCAGCGAATTGGTCGGCCAGGTCATCGCGAACAGCGTGCGCGCGTGCGGCCTGCCGCCCGGAACCTTCGCCGTCCTCTTCGGCTCAGGAGTGCAGGTTGGTGGCGAGCTGGTCAAGCAGCCTGAGGTAAAGGCGGTCGGTTTTACCGGCTCCCTGTCTGCCGGCAAAGCGCTCATGGCGCTCGCGGCTGCGCGCCCCGAGCCGATCCCCTGCTTTATGGAGATGAGCAGCACCAACCCCTTGTTTGTCCTGCCTGAAGCGCTGCGCACACGCCCAGCGCAAATTGCCGCCGGCCTCTTCGGGTCGTTCACTCTCGGCGTCGGCCAGTTTTGCACCAAGCCCGGCCTCGTGTTCCTGCCCCGCAATGAATCGGCCGACGAACTGGTCGACGAGCTCGTCAAACTCGTGCAGAAGTCCTCTGCCTCGCCCATGCTGACTGAAGGCATCTGCAAGAGCTACAAAGCTGGGATCGCGAATCGTGGAGCCAATGCCCGCGTCGCTCTGCTCGCGGAACCCTCGCAATCCGACGCCAACGGCCACGTCTCGCCGGTTCTCTTCGAGGTCACCGCCAAGGATCTTCTCGACGAGCNNCTTCGCTGACCTGATTTCAATTCTCGAGCGCAAGGCTGGCAGGCTTGTCGTCAACGGCTTTCCCACCGGGGTTGAAGTCTGCCACGCCATGGTGCACGGAGGACCATTTCCGGCCACCAGCGACAGCCGACACACCTCAGTCGGCAGCCAGGCCATCTACCGCTTTGTACGTCCTGTCTGCTACCAGGATTTCCCGCAGGCCGCATTACCTGCTGAGTTGAAAGACGAAAATCCGCTCGGCATTCTCCGCCTGCTCGATGGCGTCTACACGCGCGATCCGCTGCACCGTGCCTAGCAGACCCTGGCATGCCGGGGCAGGCTCTATACTTTCACGTTGAAAGGGAACTCCCATCGCAAACCTCACGATCGAATCGGTGCTGGAGACGCCGGACCCCAGCCTTTTAAGCGTGCCCACTCATGCGCAGGGTCCAGCAGGCGCGCTGCCCATCTCCGCCGAGATGCTGCTCACGGAGCC
>PLST01000401.1:1646-3019 GCA_003164255.1 Acidobacteriaceae bacterium
TGGGAGGTGGGCCTGCTGGTGGCAGAGACCGCGCGCGAATTGAAGGCCCTCCGCGCCATCCCCTTTGCCGGAGCCTGCACCGATCCCTGCGACGGCCGCACGCAAGGCACCACCGGCATGCTTGACTCGCTGCCCTATCGCAACGATGCCGCCATCGTGTTTCGCCGCCTAATGCGCTCGCTGCCCACTGGAAAGGGCGTGATCGGCATCGCCACATGTGACAAGGGTCTGCCCGCCATGATGATGGCGCTGGCTTCCTCTGGCAGCAAGCCGTCCGTCCTGGTTCCCGGCGGAGTAACGCTGCTGCCAGAGTCAGGCGAAGACGCGGGCAAAGTCCAATCCATCGGCGCGCGCTACGCGCAAAAGCAGATCACGCTTGAGTACGCCGCTGAAGTTGGCTGCCGCGCCTGCGCATCGCCCGGCGGGGGCTGTCAATTTCTGGGCACCGCCGCCACATCACAGGTAGTAGGCGAAGCTCTCGGGCTGGCTTTGCCCCACACGGCGCTCGCGCCTTCGGGCCAGCCCATCTGGCTTGATGCCGCGCGCCGCTCCGGCCGCGCCATCCTGCGCATGCACCAGTTGCACATCGGCACCGAGGATATTCTCACCGACGCAGCCATTCGCAACGCCATGGTGGTCCACGCAGCCTTTGGCGGATCCACCAATCTGCTGCTCCACATTCCCGCCATCGCCTACGCGGCGGGGCTCAAGCGCCCCACCGTCGCTGACTGGACCGCGGTCAATCGCCTGGTGCCGCGACTGGTCGATGCGCTGCCCAACGGCCCCTTTGCCACCGTGCAGGTGTTTCTGGCCGGCGCTGTGCCGGAGGTCATGCTGCATCTGCGCGAGGCCGGCCTGCTCGATACATCCGTCAAGACGGTCAGCGGCGAATCGCTCGACGCCAGCCTCGACTGGTGGAAGCAAAGCAACCGGCGTCAGGCCCTGCGTCGCGAGTTGCAGACGCGCGACGGCATCGATCCCGACGACGTCATCATGTCGCCCGCGCGCGCCGCGCAAAAAGGACTCACGTCCACCATCTGCTTCCCGGTGGGCAACCTCGCGCCAGAGGGATCGGTCATCAAGAGTACAGCCATCGATTCCTCGCTTGTTGACGAGAACGAGGTCTACCGCCATCTCGGGCCGGCCAAAGTTTTCGTCACGGAAGAGGCGGCCATCAAGGCCATCAAGAGCGGCGACGTGGCGCGCGGCGACGTGCTTGTGCTCATCTGCGGCGGTCCGGCCGGCGCAGGTATGCAGGAGATTTACCAGATCACCGCAGCCCTCAAGCAGCTTCCCCACTGCAAGCACGTCGCCTTGCTCACCGATGCCCGCTTCAGCGGCGTCTCCACGGGCGCATGCATCGGACACGTCTC
>PLST01000401.1:3061-6061 GCA_003164255.1 Acidobacteriaceae bacterium
GCGCTCGTGCAGGCCAGCGGCGGCGTCTGGGGCGGTTGCATCTACGACGTCGACAAAATCATTGCGAAACTGGAGAGACCCGAGTGAAACTCTACCGCACCACCAATGGAACTTATGTCGAGCAGGGCGGCACCTACTATAGCGTCGCCGGGAACTCGTGGGATGCGCTTGTCACGCAGGACAACCTGCACGCGTTTCTTCAGTCGGTGGTTGCCAATGGCGAAGCTGCGGCAGATTTCGCTGCCGCGCAAATTCTCGCCCCCATCGGCACGCAGGAAGTGTGGGCCGCGGGCGTCACCTACTACCGCAGCCGCAGCGCGCGCATGGAAGAGTCGAAGTCCGCAGGCGGAGGCGACTTCTACGATCGCGTCTACTCTGCCGAGCGCCCCGAGCTTTTCTTCAAGTCCACGGCCAGCCGCGTCGCCGGCCCCAGCAGCCAGGTGCGCATTCGCAGCGACGCCAAGTGGAACGTCCCCGAGCCGGAACTCACGCTGCTCATCAACCAGCGCGGCCACATCATCGGCTACACCGTTGGCAACGACATGAGCTCGCGCGACATTGAAGGCGAAAACCCGCTCTATCTTCCCCAGGCCAAGGTGTACGACCGCAGTTGCGCCCTCGGCCCCTGCATCCTTGTCACGCCTGAGCCGCTGCCAACCACAACGCCCATTCGTCTCGAAATTCTGCGCCAAGGCGCGGCAGCATTTTCTGCCGAAACAACCCTCGCCGAGCTCAAGCGCACGCCCGTCTCCCTGGTCGAATATCTCTTCCGCGACAACAGCTTTCCCGCGGGCGCATTCCTCATGACCGGGACCGGCATCGTTCCTCCTGACTCATTCACACTGGCCTCCGGCGATCGTATTCGCATCACCATCGATCCCATCGGCACGCTCGAAAACGAAGTCGTTCAGGGTAATTGAAAAGGGCAACTGAAAAGAGGGAACTGTTGGCCGAACTCGAACTCCCTCCCGTGCCCCGTCGGCGCTGGCGCATTGCCGCTCTGCTCGGCATCGGCGTCCTCATCAACTACTTTGATCGCGTCAATCTTTCCGTCTCGCACGCCGCGCTCATCACTGCCTTCGGCGTCTCCAACATCACCTTTGGTTATCTCTCCGGCGCATACAACTGGACCTACGCCATGTGCCAGTTGCCCATCGGCGTGCTGCTTGATAAATTTGGCGTCAAGCGCGTCGGCCGCGTCGGCATCTTTCTGTGGAGCGTGGCATCCTTTGCCGCCGCCGGTACGCCCAACCTCGGCGGACTCTTCGCGGCGCGCTTCCTGCTCGGCGTGGGAGAAGCCCCCACGTTTCCAGCCAATGCCAAAGCCGTCGGGCTCTGGTTCCCGCCGCAGGAGCGCAGCCTGGCCACGTCGCTCTTTGACGCGGGCGCAAAATTCGGCTCAGCCATCGGCGTGCCCATCATCGGCGTTGCGTTGCTCGTCGCCGGCTGGCGCTGGAGCTTCGCTCTTACCGGAGTCCTCTCGCTCGCCTACTTCCTTTACTTCTGGCGCGTATACAAAGATCCCCAGGACGACCCTGAACTCAGCGCGACTGAGCTCGCATTCATTCACCGCGCCCCGCTCAGTTCCGTGTCTGCCGCACCGCCTGCCGCCCCGTCCACGCTCGGCCAGCTTCTCTTGCGCCGCAAGGTGCTCGGTCTCGCCATCGGCATGGGCGCTTACAACTACGTCTTCTATCTGCTGCTCACCTGGCTGCCCAGCTATCTCTCCTTCGCGCTTCACATTGATCTGCTTCACTCCTTTCTCTACACCAGCGTGCCCTGGCTCTTCGCCACCATCACCGCAGTCGGCATTGGCGGCTGGCTCGTGGACTTCCTCGTCAAGCGCGGCTTCAGCGCGACGCGGGTGCGCAAGGTGGTCCTTGTCGGCGGCACAGCCTTCGGCCTCGGCATCCTTGGCGCGGCGCACGCCCACTCGGCCACGCAGGCACTCCTCTGGATCAGCATCTCCATCGGCGGTCTGGCCGCGGCTTCGCCCGTCGGCTGGTCGGTCCCCGCGCTCATCGCCGGCCGCAACGATGTCGGCAAGGTCGGCGGCATTATGAATTTCTCAAACCAAATCTCCGGCGTGGCGGCGCCCATCGTCACCGGATATCTTGTCACGGCCTTCCACTCCTACGCATGGGCATTTGGCGTCGCAGCCGTCTATCTCGTGGTCGGAATCGCCGCCTACATTGTTCTGCTGGGCAAAATCGAGATGGAGGGCTCCCGCCAAGCGCCGCTCGCGCCGTAGCTGGCAAGAATTCGCCTTCCCACATTCTGCAACCAGCTGTTGCTCTATTCCCCAAACGGGTCATGACAAATCTGGTGCTGACCCCTAAATTCGCTGTTCTGTAACAGTCTGTGATGCACAATGAAGTATCAGGGAGATACCGTCTTGCCGCGCATCCACTTTCATCAACAACTCGCAGAACTCAAAGACAAGCTCATGGCCATGGCTGCCCTGGCGCAGCAGGCGGTTGAGTCTGCCGTGGACGCTTATCTGCAGCGCGACAAGGGCCTGTGCAAGTACGTCAAGCAGAATGAGACCGCCATCAACACCGCGCAGCGCGAGCTCGACGAGATGGCCTACGAACTGCTCGCCAAGGAGCAGCCCATGGCCATCGATCTCCGCTTCATCCTCGCTGTCATCAAGATCAATGGCGACCTTGAGCGCATCGGCGACCAGTCGATGGGCATCGCCCGCCGCACCAAGGAGACGCTCAATATGGAGGAGATCGATCTCCCCGTGGATTTTGCGGCCATGGGCGAGTTCGCCGGCCGCATGATTCGCTCGGCTGTGCAGGCGCTGCTCGATGGCGATGCGCAACTTGCGGAGTCAGTGCGCGCCATGGACGACGAAATCGATCGCATGAACCGCCTGGCCCACGCTGACCTGCTCAAGTTGATCGAAGAGAAGCCAAACTTCACGCAGCAGGCCATGAAGGGAATCCTGATCGCCAAGAACCTCGAGCGCATCGCCGACCACGCTTCCAATATCGC
>PLST01000400.1 GCA_003164255.1 Acidobacteriaceae bacterium
TTGAACAGCACAATCGAGAACAACTGCCGATACGCGAACCGCTGCAGCCAGATGTGGAACAGCAGCCAGCCATCGCCCTTGTTCGCCGGATGCTTCCGTTCAAGCGAGAACGCCGCCGATGACGTGATGAAGTCGATGATCAGGAAGCCCAGGAAGTAGACAATCAGCTTCTCCAGGTTCGCGGCCGATGCCGACTCCGGGTGGTAATAGCGATTGACGAAGAAGTTGAAGACGCCGAACAGGAACATCATGTCAATAAACGGCGAAACCAGCGGAAGAAACATCTGGAAGATGAGAATGTTCGGCAGCGCGAACAGCCCCATCGCCTTGTTGCGCACAAACGCCGCGCGATGCTTCCACACCGCTTGCAACGTCCCGAACGACCACCGGAACCGCTGCCGCATCAGCCCCTTGGCATCGATGGGCGCTTCGGTAAAGGCCAGCGCGCGATCTTCGTAGTCCACCTTCAGCCCCATCTCCAGCAGGCTCATCGTCAGGTCGGCGTCTTCGGCCACTGTGTTCAGCGGATAACCGCCGGCGGCCTTCACCGGCGCGGTGCGCCATGCGCCAATCGCCCCCGGAACCACCGTCACCACATGGAACAGATCGAGCGCGCGCCGCTCAAAATTCTGGCTCGTGATGTATTCCAGAGCCTGCCAGCGCGTCCACAGGTTCACGCGGTTGCCCACCTTGGCATTGCCGGCCATCGCGCCAATCTTCTCATCCTCAAAGTGAGGAATCAGCTTTGAGATCGCGTCGGCGGCAATCACCGTATCGGCGTCGATGCCCACGTAGATCTCTTCATTCATCCGTTCCAGCGCATAGTTGAGCGCAGCGGCCTTGCCCGCATTGGGCTTCGAGAACACCTGCACCCGGCCTGCGGCGATCTCGGCGGCGTAGGCTTCGCGCGCAACTTCCGCGGTGCGGTCCGATGAGCCATCGTCGATCACGATCACGTGCAGGTTCTTGTAGTCGGAGTTCAACACCGATCGGATGGTGCGCACGATGACCGTTTCTTCGTTGTAGGCGGGAATCAGAACAGTCACGCGCGGGTTGAATCCCGGCGAGGCTGGGTGCTGCGGCTTGCGCAGCCGGTCGATCACGGCGAACAGACCCACAATCAGCAGTCGCGCGCTCATCAGGATGTCGCCGAGGAAGAAGACCATCACGATGAAGTTGCCGACAATGTCCACGGCCGAAAAAGCAATGGAATCGGGAATGGAGCGCAGGTGTTGCCAGAAAGTGAGCGGCGGCATCACCTGGGCCGTCGTCTTGCCCATCAGCGCCGACACGGGAACGATGGTGTAGCCGTGGTCGCGCAGCGTCTTGATCAGCACCGGCAACGCAGCCACGGTCACTGAGCGGTCGCCCCCGCCGTCATGCAGCAGAATGATCGACCCGCGAAACTGCGGCTTGGTCTTCATCGTCTGCAGTTGCGCCAGCACCGACTGCGCAATCTCATCGGGTGTCTTGCGCTGGTGCTCGTTCCAGTCGTCGGTGTCGATCTTGTTGCCGATGATCGTGTAGCCTTCCTGCTGAATGCTCACAACAGGCTTGGCCTGGTCGTCGGTGTCGGGCTCTTCGTCAATGTCGTACGGCGGGCGGAAGTAGAGCGGCTGCACGCCCAGCTTGCTGGCAAACAGGCGCCCCGTCAGCTTCACTTCCAGATCGAGCTGTCTCGCCGAAATTTCGCTGATGTCAGGATGCGTCCAGGTGTGATTGCCGATCTCGTGGCCTTCTTTGAAGATCCTCTGCATCACGCCCACGTGCTCTGCCGCTTCCGAGCCGATCAACATGAACGTGCCCTTCACGTTGTACCGCTTCAGCACGTCGAGAATTCGCGGCGTCCACTTCGGATCGGGCCCGTCGTCAAACGAAAGCGCAACCTCGTTGGCGTGGTAGCCGTATTGCTCGATTGTGTAGCTCCGCGGATACACATCCATGTGCTCATCAGTAATGAGTTTCTTGCGCGGATCGGGCTCGTCGGTATCCACTTCAATCGTTCGCTGCCCCTTCTGCGGCAGGCCGGTCACGCGCAGAATATCCCCGTCGCCCTCGGTGTTCACGTCGTGGCCGGGCGGTACATCGCTGAGCTCCTGCCGCACATCGGGGTTGCTGGGCTTGTCCCAGACGTCCCAGAGTGAATTGTCTTCCTCGCCCAGCCTCCACAGCGCAAACGTCTGCAACCCAAGGCCGCGCGCCGCGCGCATCTCGTCCAGCAGCGAAACGCCGTCGAGAAACCACACCACGTGGCGCTGATTGCTGTCCTCGTCGATGTACTCAAAGTGCGGATTGAGCGAGTCGTAGTCCAGGTCAAGATCGGCATCCGCGTCCGAGGCCTCCTGCCACGCTTCCGAGACCGATAGATCTTCTGTATTCAGCACCTTCGGCTTCTGGTGCTTGCCCTTCTTCGGATCGGGAATCGAGAGCGTCCAGTCGTAGCCGTAGCTGCCCACCGCGCAAATAATCTTTTGCTTGGGTACGATCTTGAGCACCCGCTGCAGGTTGCCCACAAACCAGGTCTGGCTCGCCACCGGGCCCGGATCGCTGTTGGCTTCGTGCTCGTCGTAGTTCATCAGCACAATGCCGTCGGAGTTGGATGAGATCAACTTCAGCTCGTCGTCCGGCGTGGATGCGGCCACGTTCACATAGAGAACAAGCTTGCGCTCGTGCATCGCGGCATAGAGTTCCTGAATAAAGGTCAGGTAACCCGGCTCCGCGTCGTCGTTCAGGCTCTCAATGTCGAGCGAAAGTCCCGGATAGGCCGAATAGGTCGCAAAAAAACGGAGAATCTGATCGCGCAGCGCTGCGCGCTTGCCTTCGTCTTTCAGCACATCGCCCACGCCCGCATCCCAGGTCTGCGTGCGCGGGTTGTAGTTGTTCAAGTGAGGAAAAACCTGCGTATCTTCCCCTTGCGCCTGGATCCAGTGCTTGATCTTGTTCATATCGTCGGGGTCGTGAACGGTATTGCCGTCAACCACGGGATACTCATGCAGGTTGTCGCCGGTCATCGCCATCAGGGTTCCTGAAGGAGCGTTCACATGGAACCACTGGGCAAACAGAATGTCGATCTGGTGAACGTGCTCCTTGAACGAGGAGTAGCTTGCCGCATCGTCCTGCACGTAATAGGCGGCGCGCAAACCTTCACCCGTGTTGAAGGGAATCTCGGAGGGCTTGCGATCGGTCTTGCGGCGCGCCGGGCGCTGCTCTTTGGCGCCGCGGATCGAAGGCTGGCGCTCGGGCAACGCCTTGTAGTTGTGCTTGGGCACAGGCAGCAGCAACTCGGGCAGATGCTGATTGTGCAGCACGTTGATCGCAAATCCGACCAGCACCAGGCAGGAAATCACTGCCGCCGCGTCGAAAATGCGGCGCAGGCGCTTCCAGCGCTTTCGTTGCGGGTCGAAAAATATCTGGCGATCGGGCATGGAGAGTTTTCTTCAAATCCCTGCGAGCAAAATGCGCGCTAACAATTAGGCTATACAGTACGAATCGTATGGAAGCCGCGCATCAGAGTCAATTGAGCGAGCCAGCCCCCGCGCCGGTGAAACCAGGCCGCCGTGTGCTGGCGGCGCTCGCCCACGCGCTCGGCTGGGCCTTGCCCCTGGCCGGCGGCCTGGCCATGCGCCTCGCCATGCTCAAGCGGCTCTTTATCGTCAATGGAGATTCGCTCATCTACGGAGGCTTGGGAAAGACTCTTCTCGAGGGCCGCTATGGCCTTGAGGTGTTGGGCACAACCATCTCTCCTACGCTTATCCGGCTGCCCGGCTATCCACTCTACCTGGCGCTCTGTTTTCGCTTCCTCGGCATGGAAAACTACTTTGCCGCCACTCTGCCGCAAATCTTTCTTGAGCTGCTCGGCTGCCTGTTGCTTGCCGATTTCGCCCGCCGCATTGCCCCGCCGCGCCTCAAGCGAGGTGCGCCCCTGGCCACGCTCTGGATCGCCTGCCTTTGTCCCTTCACGGCCTCCTATGCGGTGGTTCCACTCACTGAGGCGCTCACGCTCTTCTCTTTGGCTGTAGCCTTGTGGGCCATGGCCCGGTTCTGCGACCGGCCCGGCTGGCTGACCGCACTCGCGTTCACATTCGCCGTCACCTACGCCGCGCTCCTCCGGCCGGATGGAGTGTTGGCAGCCGTGGCGTTTGTTCCTGCGCTCGTCATCGCCGTCCGCCGCAGCCCCGTTGAGCGAGCCCAGACCGCTGGACCCCGGTCCGCTCCTCCGCGCAAACTCGTGGCTATCGCCGTGGTCTGCGCCTTGCTCGCGCTCGCGCCGTTTGCCGCATGGACCGTTCGCAATTGGCGCGTCTTCCATGTCTTGGAGCCGCTTGCGCCGCGCTACGCCGTCGACCCCGGCCAAAGCTCGAATCCCGGCTGGCAGAGCTGGATCAAAACATGGTGCCTCGACTTTACCTGCACCTACAACGTGTATTGGGAGGTCCCCGGCGACCCGCTCGACATCGGCCTGTTGCCCGCACGCGCCTTCGACTCGTCCGCGCAGTTCTACGAAACCGCCGCAATTATCTCCGACTACAACAACCGTGACAACGCCAGCTTCTTCGCGTCCGACGTCGACGCGCGCTTTGCCGCGCTGGCCCGGGAACGGACCAACGCTCATCCGCTGCGATCCTACCTTTTTCTTCCAATTGGCCGCGTGGCAGATATGTGGTTGCGGCCTCGCGTTGAAAACTTGAATATTGACCTCGACTGGTGGGCCTACGCCCACCACAATGCTGAAACGCGTTTCAGTTGGGAGTATGCGGCCTTGAACGCGCTCTATCTGCTGCTGGCCGCCGTGGGACTCGCCCTCAGGCCGCGTTTCTCGCTTGCCATGCTGGCCTACATGCTGTTGCGCAGCGCGCTCCTGCTTACAGTTGAAGCGCCGGAGACGCGTTACACACTCGAATGCTTTCCCATGTTGTTCGCTCTTAGCGGAGTCGCGCTCAGCGCGCTAGTTAGCTCGATTGGTGCATTCTTCAGGCGCGCCGTCTGACAGGCGCCTTACTTGACGGTCTGTGTCTGCCTGTTGGTGTTCAGCGTAAACGCGTTCTTCGGCAAGGCCTGGTTCGTAATGATGTGCGCATACGTGCACGTCCGCGTTACGCCCTGGCCCTCGTCAAACACCTGTCTCAGGCTGACTGCGCGTTCTGTATCCAGCCAGATGGTCACCTTCGGAAACAGCTTCAGCACATTCGGATCCTTGGCGATCAGTTCCAGCTTGTCGGTCTTCACGCCGTCCACGATCTCCGTGCCAAGGTACTTGATCTGCCACTTGTCGGCCAGCTCTTTGCCGCTAGCGCCGAATCCCAGCAGAAGGTAGCTTTCATATTTCGCCGCATCCATCACCCGCACTGTGTTGCTGAGTGAATCGAACAGCATCACCTTGCCGCCGGAATAGGTCAGGTCCTTCGGCGCCTTGCTGCCGTTTACCTCCACAATGTGCGCCGCCATCTGGAACGATTTGCCCTCGCGCTTGTAATAGGCCGTTCCCTTCTGGATATCCTCGTCGTAGATGGGCACAGTCGTCACGGTCTTGAACTGGAAATCCGCCGTCGTGGTGTGGAAGTTGGCTGATGCAGCATCCAGCCTGGCAAGCACCTTCTGCAAATCGTCCGCGGCCAATGCGGCGCGTCCAGGCAGCACGGCCAGCAGGAAAGACGAAGCGATGAAAAGCTTTTTCACAAACATAGATTCCTTTTTGCGCGGCTCATCGGCCCGCTAGTCGCCGGTCGGCGATTTAGCGGTGTGCCCAGATCTTCCAGGTCAGATTTCCCTGGGCATCTTGGACAGTCACCCAGCGCTCCACCACCACGGCGTCGCCGGTCACCGGCAAAATGGCCGCGCGCAGAGCTTTCTTTACCACCGCGTCAGACGCGCCCGCCGGCACGTTCACATCCGCGGACTGAACCGTCACGATGATGCCGTGGTTGCCGTCGCCCGTCAGCTCGATCGGATGCAGCAGGCCTGCGCTTGACGATGCCTTGTCCCCGTAGTTCCACAGGTGCGGCGTAATAAAGACGAACAGCAGAATCAGCGTCACCATCACGTCGTAATGAAAACAGCCGCGAGGATAAGTCCAATAGAAATAACTCATCAAAATCTGCTTGATGCTGCGCTTCGGTTCAACGCTCGCCAAGGCGGTTTTGTCGCCGGTGTTCATCGGTTCCATAAAAAATTCCTCAACTAACTGGCCCGGTGCGTGATCCGGTCCATCCCACCCATCCAGGGTCGCAGCGCTTCCGGAATCACGACCGTTCCGTCGGCCTGTTGATAGTTTTCAAGAATCGCCAGCCAGGTGCGGCCCACGGCCAGCCCGCTGCCGTTCAGTGTGTGCACAAACTCCGGCTTGCCTTTGGCCCCGGGCCCGCTTGCCGCCCGGTAGCGAATGTTCGCCCGCCGCGCCTGAAAGCCCTCAAAGTTCGAGCAGGACGAAATCTCCCGGTAAAGCTGCTGGCCCGGCAGCCACACTTCCAGGTCGAACGTCTTTGCCGCGGAAAAGCCCGTATCGCCCGCGCACAAAAGAACGCGCCGGTAGGGCAGTTCCAGCGCCTCCAAAATCTCCTCGGCGTCGCGCGTCAGCTTCTCGTGTTCGGCGTCCGAATCTTCAGGCCGAGTGAACTTCACCAGCTCCACCTTTTGAAACTGGTGCTGGCGGATAATGCCCCGCGTATCCTTGCCCGCCGCCCCAGCCTCGGCGCGAAAACAGGGCGTGTACGCCGTCAACAGAATCGGCAGCTTCGCGTCGTCAAGAATCTCGTCGCGGTAAAGATTGGTCACCGGCACTTCGGCTGTAGGAATCAGCCAGTGGTCGTTGTCCTTGAACTCGCCCCGCGCGGCAGCCTCTGCGTCCGCGTCGGAGCAGCGGAACAGGTCCTCGGCAAACTTTGGCAGCTGCCCGGTCCCGAACAGCGACTTCGAGTTCACCATGAACGGCGGCAGCACCTCGGTATACCCATGCTTTTGCGTGTGCATGTCGAGCATAAAGCTGATCAGCGCACGCTCCAGCCGAGCCCCCGCGCCCATGTAAACGGCAAATCGCGCCCCGGAGAGCTTGGCCGCCCGTTCCAGGTCCAGGATCCCGAGCCCTTCGCCCACTTCCCAGTGCGGTTTCGGTTCAAAGTCGAAGCTCCGCTTTTGCCCCCAGGTCTTCACTGTCTGGTTGTCGTCTTCTGATGTCCCCACCGGAACCTCGTCCCGCGTCAGGTTGGGAATCCGCGCCAGCGAAAGCCGCATCTGCTCATCCAGCCGGGCAGCGGTCTGGTCCAGTTCGTCCAGCTGGTCCTTCAGCTGGCGGGTTTCATCCATTACCGCCGAGGCGTCGAGCCCCGCCTTTTTCATCGTTCCGACCCGCTGGCTCAGCTCGTTGCGCCGCGCCTTCAGCCGTTCTGAGGTCGTAATCGCCTCGCGCCGGTTCTGGTCCAGGACGCGAAAATCCCCCAGCAGCGCCGCAGGGTCTGCCCCCCGCGCACGCAGTTTCCCTTCAATCACTTCCAAATTGGTCCTGACAAACCCCAGATCGAGCATCGCTCTACCAGTTTACCCGACCCGCCAGCCGCCAAACGCAGCCGAACCGGCCGGAACCCGAACCCAGATTGCAACCGGCTTACTCCGGCCCCGGCCTGGTTGATCCTGAACAAGGAACGTACCTCGTTTTCCACTTCGAAGGCCCTTTGCGCTCTGCCCTTTCTTCACTTCCTCACGTACCATCAAAGTCAAGCACGGCTCCGAAAAGATCACGGCTGACTCGCTTTTCTTCGATCAAACGGTCGTTG
>PLST01000157.1 GCA_003164255.1 Acidobacteriaceae bacterium
ACGGAATTGGTGCGACAATTGCGACCAAAAGCGACAATGGAGAATCGTGGTAAATTGCTTAATATCTTTTATTTACACTTAGAATCAACAGGATGCCAAAAATACTGGCGGAGAGAGGGGGATTCGAACCCCCGATAGAGCTTTTGACCCTATAACGGTTTAGCAAACCGCCGCCTTCAGCCGCTCGGCCATCTCTCCGGGTCCAATTGGCATTATAGCGGATTTCCGCCTTGCCCCGTGAAATCGAACCTCGCCCCTATCAATTCTCTGACCAATTCGTTGTGGCTTGTGCTCCGCCGCTGGCGCCCGCCTTCGGCCATCACAAATTTCCCGCTTTCTCCGCGAAGCGGCTGTTGTTAAATTCACAATGTGTTTCCCGCTCAAAATTCACACGGCAAAAAGATGCGGCTTTTGCCTCTCATCGCGGCCACCTACTTCATGGTGTCTGGCGGCCCTTACGGCATTGAGGACATTCTCGGCGGAGCCGGCTACGGCTGGGCCATCGCCATCCTCCTCGCCCTGCCCATCTTCTGGAGCCTGCCCACCGCCCTCATGATCGGCGAACTGGCCTCTGCCATTCCCGCTGAAGGTGGATTCTACGTCTGGGTTCGCCGCGCCCTCGGCCCTTTCTGGGGATACCAGGAAAGCTGGCTCTCGCTTTCGGCCAGCATCTTCGACATGGCGCTCTACCCCTCCATCTTCGTTCTCTACCTCGGCAAATTTTCTCCCGCACTCACTGCCGGCCCCAGGGCCTGGGCATGGTCTCTCGCCATCGTTCTCGTTTGCAGCCTTTGGAACCTCCGTGGAGCGCCCGCTGTCGGCGACGGCTCCCTCTTGCTTTCCGCCCTCCTGCTCACGCCCTTCACCCTTTTCGTTGCTCTCGGCTTATTGAAGGGCCTCACGCTTCACCCTGCCATTCAATGGTCCAACTCCGGATCCGGGTCCACCGGCTTCGGCACCGGCTCAGCCTTCTCCACTGCCGTCCTCGTAGCCATGTGGAACTACATGGGCTGGGACAACGCTTCCACCATCGCGCAGGAAGTCGAAAATCCGCAGCGCAATTATCCGCGCGCCATGATCGTCGCCGCCGTCCTCACCGCTGTCACCTACATTCTGCCCCTCGCCGCCATGGCCTTCGCCGGTCTCTCCGCCGCCAGCTTCTCCACGGGCGACTGGGCACAAGCCGCTCGCGCTCTCGGTGGCCCCGGCCTCTTGGGAGAGTTCCTCGGGACCGCGATCGTCGTTGGCGGTTGCATCACCGGCGTCGGCATGTTCAACGCATTGCAAATGAGCTATACGCGCCTACCCATGGCCATGGCGCTTGACGGCATGTTGCCGCGCGTCCTCGCCCGCCGCAACCAGCGCGGCGTCCCCTGGGTAAGCGTGCTTCTGTGTGGGGTGGCCTGGGCTCTTGCGCTCAATCTGCCCTTCGAGCGCCTCATCTCCATTGACTTGATTCTCTACGGCTCAAGCCTGCTGCTGGAGTTTGCCGCGCTCGCCGTTCTCCGCTTCCGCGAGCCCCATCTTGCCCGGCCTTTCAAAGCTGGAAACCGGACCTTCGCCTGCCTGCTCGGTGTCGCACCCGCAATGTTGATCGCGTATGCGCTCTATGTCTCGCGCGCCGACAAGATCATCGGCACAACCTCGGCCCTGCTCGTCGCCATCGCCGTTGGTCTGCTCGGCCCCATCCTCTATTGGGCAACAGCCATCCTGCCCTCGCGCGGGCAACCACCGGCCATCCCTGCAAACAACGAAGGCCTGTGAACCCGCCCGGCACAAACTTCCGCCAAGCGTTCACAGGCCCTTGCTTTTCCGATCTTTGCTTTCTGCTGTTCGCTCCCCGCGCCGCCCCTACTTCTTTTTCGCAACGTGCGCGGGATGTTTCAACTTGCCGTCTTCAAACTGCTTGGCGGCCACCAGCACGCGGTCGCGGGCATACGCTGCGTCGCGCCAGCCCTTCATCTCCACTCGCTTGCCCTCAAGATCCTTGTAGATCGAGAAGAAGTGAGTAATCTCCTTCAGCATGTGCGGATAAATGTCCGTGTAGTTCCACACATTGGTGAAGCGCGGATTGTTCTTTCCAACCGCCAGCACCTTCTCGTCCAGCACGCCCTGATCCATCATCTCCAGCAACCCGATCGGCCGCACTTCCTGCACGCATCCCGGAAAGCTCGGACTCGGCACCAGCACCAGCACGTCCAGCGGATCGCCGTCATCGCTCAACGTCGACGGAATAAATCCGTAGTCGCCCGGATAGTGCACCGGCGAATGCAAATTGCGGTCCAGCTTGAAGACGTGCAACTGCTTGTCGTATTCAAATTTCTGCGTTCCGTCCAGGGGAATTTCGATCACGCACCGAAACACCTCGGGGCAGCGGTCGCCTATCGGCAGTTCCAGGTAGTTCACCATTTCGATGTACGTCTCCTTCGGGTTGGGGAGCGTGGGTCCGCCGCCGCCAGTTTGAAAGCTAAAGGCTGTCAGGCCGCCTGTTAAATCCCACTTTGAGGGGTAGTGAGCGGTGCATGGGGGAGCTGTCCCCGGTTTTCAACCGTTTCCGGCTAACTTCCCGGAACTACTATAATCACAGCTAATGAAGGCACATGTCTACGTCACGCCCAAGACTTCGGTCCTGGACCCGCAGGGCCAGACCATCCAGAACGCCCTGCGCAAGATCGGCTTCGCCAGCGTCAACTCCGTCCGCCAGGGAAAGTATTTCCAGCTTTCGCTAGCCGAAGGCCTCGCCGCAGACGCAGCCCGCGCCCAGGTCGAGCGCATCGCAAAAGAAGTCCTCACCAACCCCGTCATCGAAGAATTCACCTACCGCATAGAGGAATAAATTCCTCATGGCCCCGAGGCAGCGGCAATCCGCGCGCTGCCGCCGACTTGCTCCTGTGAGGAGCAGAAGCCGGCGTCAGCAGGCTCTAAGGCATTTTTGCATTTGCTGTAGACCAGTTTTGAAAGGGCGCGGCTTCAGCTGCGCCACCCAAAATCAATCAAAACAGATGGGCTTCAGCCCCTGAGGGAAAGCCCATCGGCCCACACTTTTTCAGAATCTGCCCCGGAGCTACTTCTTGAAGACCGTCACCAGGTTGGGCCCGGCCTCAGCGTCTTCAATCACGGCCACAAGGCTCAGCTCAAGCAGGTCGGCCCACTTCGCTGCCCCCAGATGAAGAGCGGCGGCGTTGTTGGATTCGTAGAGCGAGAAACCGCCCGAGCAATCTACATTGTGCCAGCGGCCCAACAGCTTCACTCCCTCGGGCTCTCCTCCGCCCCCGGCAAGAAACTGTTCGGCAGCGGTTTTTACTGATCCAGGTAACAGCGTCCACGTCTGCATGAATTTCATTTCATTCCTCCAAGTTGATTCTTAGGTTGTCAATCGCCAAAAGTTGCGCTGATGCCCCAAGGCAAGAGCTGAAAGCTAGAAGCTAGAAGNNAGAAGCGAGAAGCGAGAAGCTGCCTTACTTGAACGTCCCGCTGCCCATCATCAGCTCATCCCGGTGGCCGCTCATGTCCACCATGGAGCCAAACGCCTGGATCCCCAGCACGTGGGCTTTCGCCGCGGCCATGATTGCCGCCTGCACCGCGTCGATCCCTTCCGGTTTCGGCGCAACGTAGACAACGAAAAACAACCCCGGCGCCGTGGTGTGAATCGCCGCCTCGTC
Organism: Acidobacteriaceae bacterium; assembly: GCA_003164255.1. Classification (GTDB taxonomy): domain Bacteria; phylum Acidobacteriota; class Terriglobia; order Terriglobales; family Acidobacteriaceae; genus Telmatobacter. The sequence goes on from PLST01000157.1 coordinate 3,663, forward strand.
AATCTCGTACTCCTCGATCGAACCATCCGCCAGCAGCTTCTCCATCGCCGGCACAATCAGGTGCTCGCTCAGCATCGCCACGGCATCCTCCGGAGCGTCCGCCTTCAGCTTGTACTCCAATACTTCAACGTACGCATCCGCGAACGCGCCTGGCTTCCAGTTGTAGTAGTGGCTCTCCAGAACCTCGTCCCAGTGTTTGTTGGCGCTGGTCATGACCGAGGAATTCGGCATGTCCGTCGCGCTCACCGCGCTCAGCGCCTTCATCAGCCCGGCAATCGATGTCGCCGACCACCACGTATCGTGGGTGTCGTTGTCCGGCGTGTGCACCAGTTTCTTGTCGTGTCCGTAGCCGATAATCGTCCCGTCGGCGTACGCCTTGTCCAGGGCCGGATTTCCGCCCGCAAGCATCTTGTCCACGTCTGAAAAACTAGCCCGCGGAAACTGCCAGTTCGCCACATACGAGTACATCGCTGGTTTCGGTTTCACTTCCGGCATCTGCGCGCCCGCAGGCGCCACGCACACCGTCAGCACCAACAGCGAACACAACCCCGTGAAGATACACCACAATCTCTTGCTCATCTTTCCGATCTCCTGTTGTGATTTTTGATAGGGCTCCGCTCAAAGCCCAGCCGCCGCGCAGATAGAATGAGCAGGGCCCTGGTCAGC
>PLST01000295.1 GCA_003164255.1 Acidobacteriaceae bacterium
CCATCACGCCTTCGTCAAACAGCGCGCGCGAGTACTCCATAGCTGCGCGGCCATCGCCCACAATGATGGGCGTAATGGGCGTTTCAGTGGCCGGTGTGTTGACGCCGCCGATGTTGAAGCCGACGCGCTTGAGCTCGCCCTGGAAGTAGCGAGTGTTCGACCAAAGGCGCAGAATGCGTTCCGGCTCCTTCTCCAGAATGTCGAAGGCAGCGATGCAGGTGGCCGCAACCGAAGGCGGGTGCGAGGTGGAGAAGAGAAACGGACGCGCGCGGTGGTAGAGATAGTCGATGAGGTCGCGGCTGCCGCAAACGTAGCCACCCAGCGCGCCAATCGCCTTGGAGAGCGTGCCCACCTGCACATCCACCAGGCCGTGCATTCCGAAGTGGTCAACCGAGCCGCGGCCATTGCGGCCAAGCACGCCCGAGGCATGGGCATCGTCGACCATCATGATGGCGCCGTATTTTTCTGCCAGCGGGGCCAGCTTGTCCACCGGCCCGATATCGCCATCCATCGAGAAGACGCCGTCGGTGATGACAAGCTTGTGACCGGGCTCGTTGGCTAGCGACTGCAGCAGCTCCTCGCAGTGGGCGGCGTCTTTGTGGCGGAAGACCTTGATGGTGGCGCGGGACAGGCGGGCGCCGTCAATGATGCTGGCGTGGTTGAGCTCGTCGGAGAGGATGAAGTCCTCTTTGCCCAGGATGGCGCTCACCGTGCCGGCGTTGGCGGCAAAACCGCTCTGGAAGACCACGCAGGCCTCGACATTCTTGAAGCTGGCGATCTTCTCCTCAAGCTCCATATGGATGCGCATGGTGCCGGCAATGGTGCGCACGGCGCCTGAGCCCACGCCGAAAGCGCGCGTAGCCGCCAGGGCGGCCTCAATCAGTTTGGCGTGGTTGGCCAGGCCCAGGTAGTTGTTGCTGGCCAGGTTCACTACTTCGCGGCCGTCGTAGTGGCACACCGGGGCCTGCTGGTCGTCGAGAACGCGGAGTTTGAAATAGGTGCCCTTGGCGCGCAATTCATCCAGGGTTCGGGTCAGGTGGGCGAGCTGGGGGCGAGTAGCAGCCTGGGTCATGGCTATGTACCTCAAAGAAGAAGCATAACTCTCAACCCGGCAGTGCGCCTCAAAACAGCTTCATGTCGGGCTGGACTCTCTATTCCGGGTGGATTGCGTCAAAGGAATGCGGCCGTCGGAGCCCCGGGAAGTGCCGCAGACAAAGACGGTTGCGGGGAAGGTTGCGGGCAAAATCGAAGGGCGGCCCATGGCCCCAGCGCACCCGGGCCGGATACAATAGATTCCTACGCTCAAGCAACAGGCGATACGCGATTTTTCTGGAAAATTGGAGCAGGTGCACGTGAGAGGCATGAACCGCCGCAGTCTGCGGCTTAGTTTGGTTGCAGGACTGGGAATGGCGCTTACGTTTGCGACAGGCATACGCAGCCTGGCGCAAAGCGCAACAAGTGGCATTTCGACTGAGACTTCGCTGGCCGTAACCCAGAGCGAGCAGGGCGGGCAAACCAGGGCCGTTGCGCAGGTGAGCGTAACCGGGGCGGATGGAATGCCGGCTACGGGCTCCATTGCAATTCTCGAAGGCAGCAAGGAACTGGCTGGCGTGGTGCTGAACGCGACGGGCCAGGCGACCAGCCAATTGACCCTGCCCGGCGGCTTGCACAACCTGCGTGCCGTTTATAGTGGCGATGCGATGCATGGGGCTTCCTCTTCATCGCTTTCGACGGTGCAAGTGACCGCGAGCACAACGCCCAGCTTCACGCTGTCACTGATGCCGGTTGCGCCTTCGGCGCTTCCGCTGGTTTTGACGGCGGGCGATGCGGGGACGATCAACGTTACGATTGTCCCGGTGAATCCCACCGCTCTTTCGGCGCCGATGTTTGTGACGCTTTCCTGTTCAGGGCTGCCCAACCAGGCTTCGTGCATATTCAGCCCGAGCAGTATTGAGGTTCTGCCCACATCGCCCACCAGTTGTGCGACCGGCTCGCCCGCAAGCGCGTGCCCACCGGTAAGCTCGTTGGTGGTGCAGACACAAGCTGCGGGCACGGTTACCAGGCTCAACCCGGGTGCGCTGCACACCAAGGGGAGCCAACCGATCGCCTGGGCGCTTCTTCTTCCGGGAGCGTTGGGACTGGGCGGATTGGCGTGGGGAGCGCGCCGCCGTGCGTGGCTTTGCCGGTTATCGCTGCTGGCTCTGGTGGCGCTGGTCACCATGCTTGGCACCACAGCCTGCAATCCGCGCTATTACTACTTCAACCATGGTCCGCCCAACAATCTGGCCACGCCTTCAGGCACCTACACCGTGACAGTGACCGGACAATCGAGCAACGGCATTACCGCCATTACCCAAAACACGACCATGGTCTTGACGGTGCAGTAGTCCGAGGCAGCCCAACATCTGCATGAGCCGCCGGCATTCCCTTCCCGCGGAAGTGTACGCACTGGTGGATCGCACACCGGGCACGGTTGTGTTGGAGTGCGGCAAAACAAAGAACCAAGAGTCGAGTGCGGAATCCTGTTGGCGGAACGAATCCTATTCCAGGATCTTCGTTGACCCGGTGCGCGTCTTCGCTCCAAACAGCGCGGCCGAGCTGGCTGGGATGTTTTCCGGGATTGAAGACGCGGTCGCGGCGGGGCAGTTTGCGGCCGGGTTCTTCACCTACGAGTGCGGCGCGTGCTTCGAGCCCAAGGCCGCGATGCGGGCGAGCGGGAATCCCGCGTCTGGCCCTCTTGCCTGGTTCGGCATNNGACCACGCAACGGGGACCTTTCCTGATGGCGAGCCACCATGCCTTGCACAATTCCGAATGGATGCGAGCGTCGCAGATAAATTGCGCGGCGAATTGCATGTGCAGGCCAGCTTTGGCCTGAGTCGTGAAGAGTATGCCCGGCGGATCAGCATAATTCACGAGTGGATTCGTGCAGGAGATTTGTATCAGCTCAACTACACGGTTCCTTACACAGTGCGCGTACGAGGGAGCATTGCAGCTTTGTACGAGCAGCTGCTTGCGCGCCAGCCCGTGGACTACGGCGCATTCCTGCATGGCGGGGCGGGGCGGCGGATTCTCTCCTTTTCACCGGAACTGTTCTTTCGTGTGGAGCAGGACGGCGCCCGCCGGCGCATCGTGACACAGCCGATGAAAGGCACGGCGGCACGCGGCCGAACCACGCGCGAGGACAACGAACGCGCCGAGTGGCTGCGCAGCGACGCCAAGAATCGCAGCGAGAATGTGATGATCGTCGATCTGCTGCGCAACGACCTGGGGCGCATTGCGAAATTCGGCAGCGTGCAAGCAGAGAATCTGTTCGCTGTGGAGCGCTATCCGACCCTCTGGCAAATGACTTCGACGGTGACCGCGGAACTGCGGCCGGAAGTTGGCTTTCACGATATATTCCGCGCGCTGTTTCCGTGCGGATCCATCACCGGCGCTCCGAAGGTCCGCGCGATGCAACTGATCGGTGAGATTGAAGAGCAATCGCGGGGCGTCTACACGGGAGCGATCGGATTTTTCTCGAGAGAGCGGACCGTCTTCAATGTTGCCATTCGAACGCTGGAGCTCGAAAACGACTGCGGCACGATGGGTGTCGGCAGCGGGATCGTCATCGACTCCGATGCGGCCCAGGAGTATGACGAGTGCGTGCTGAAGGCGGAGTTTGTCACCGGCTCCCGGCATCATGGATCGGGAGGGAGATCACCGGATCGGTTTCTTTTGATTGAAACCATGCTTTGGGATAACGGCTTCCCTCTGCTGGAGCTGCATCTGGACCGGTTGACGGATTCGGCTGACTACTTTGGGATCGAGTGCGACCGCGCGGCGGTAAAAGCTGCGATCGCAGAGTATGCGCTGCGATTCACCGATGGGGCACGGCGCAAGGTGCGGCTCCTGATGCACAGCCAAGGAGGGGGCGATGGATGGGATGGTACTGGACCGCACATCGCAGACGAGATTCTTTCTCGGGTTGCGGACAGGGTGACCTGTGGCCGGGTAAGCATTTCACCGCACCGCACCGATCCCGCTGACGGCTGGCTCTACCACAAGACTACGCAGCGGCCGTTGTACGCGCTGGCCTATCAGTCAGCGGCGGAGGCAGGTTACGACGACGTGCTTTTTCTGAATTTGCGCGGCGAAGTGACCGAGGGCGCCATCAGCAATGTCTTCATCGAGAAAAATGGGCGGGGGTTTACGCCTCCTATGGAGTGTGGCCTGCTTGCCGGGGTATACAGGCGTCATCTGCTGGAGACGAGGGACAACGTTGAAGAGAGGGTGCTCACTCTTGATGACCTGCGCGACGCCGATGCGATCTATCTGTGCAACGCGGTGCGCGGGCTGAGGCGTGTGACACTCGACGGGTGATCTGAGCGCGTTGCATCATCCCCTTCAGATCAATCAAGACACAAGCGCCGCCGAGTGATAGAACGTTGAGGGGGGCGGAGAGGCAATGCCAGGCGTGTTGACGAAAACGAGAAAAATCGATTTTTTGGCAGGGATACTGATTGTCGCGGCAATCACCACTGGATCCGCTTGCAACGCGCAGACTGCGGACCAGGCCTGGTTGCGTGCAGGCCAGCAGCGCTCTTTCACTCCGCTCAAGGTAACAACCCTGGGCACCGGCCTGCTTGAACAGTCAGCAGCGACGGAGTTGAAGCGCGACATGGTGGAACTTCCTCCGGTGAGCGCTGGCCCTGCAGTCCTGATGCGCGCGGAACTTGCGGGAGAGGCAGTTCTGGGCACGGCACAAGAGGTGCGCAAGGCTTATCCAAATCTTCAGGTCCCTGGTGATCTCGGACCCGATGGCTACTGGCTCTACTGGAACGGCGCCCCAGCGAACAAGTCGTACGTGGTGGTTGCGGGCGGAGACGAACGTGGCGTTCTCTATGGCGTGTTTGCCTTGCTGCGCTGGCACCCGGCTGGAGTTCAATCCAACTTCCATGACCATCCGCACCGAGAGGCACCCGCCATGCCGATCCGCTGGGTGGACGAATGGGACAATGCAAACGGCACAGTCGAGCGCGGCTACGCCGGCAGGTCAATCTTTTTTGAAGGCGGCCACGTGCGTGAGGACCTGACGGCCGTCAGTGAGTACGCGCGGCTGCTGGCTTCGGTGGGGATTGACGGCTGCAACGTGAATAACGTGAACGGAGCTGCGCCGTTCTTGACGCCGGAGTGGCTGGCCGGAATGAAGCGCATTGCCGATGAGCTGCGCCCGTGGGGTGTGCGGTTATCGATGAGCGTTGACATTGCGAGCCCGCAAAAAATCGGCGGCCTGGCAACGTTCGATCCCCTCGACCCTGGCGTGAAGGCATGGTGGGCCGCGAAGGTGGACGAAGTCTACAAGCTGATCCCGGACTTTGCGGGCTTCACCGTGAAGGCGGATTCAGAGGGACAGGCAGGCCCGGCAAGCTACGGCCGCAGTCCCGCCGACGCAGCCAACCTGCTGGCCAACGCGCTCAAACCCCGTGGCGGCATCGTGCTCTATCGTGCGTTTGTCTATAACAACCATCTGGACTACAACGATCTCAAAGCCGATCGTGCCCGTGCGGCCTATGACATTTTCCACCCGCTCGATGGCCAGTTCGCCCCAAACGTCATTGTGCAGACCAAGGAAGGCCCGATCGACTTTCAGGCGCGCGAGCCCGTGTCGCCTCTGTTCGCGGGACTTGGAAAGACCTCCCAGGCAATGGAGGTGCAGATCACGCAGGAGTATCTCGGGCAACAACGCCATCTGGTGTATATCGCGCCAATGTGGACGCAGGTGCTCGACTTCGATTTGCGCGCTCAGAACCGGTCAACGCCGGTGAAGGAGATCATTGAAGGCAAGAGTTTCCAACAGCCGCTCGGTGGAATGGTGGGAGTGGCCAGCGTGGGGCGGGATGGTTGGCTTGGTTCACCGATGGCGATGGCGAATCTATACGCGTTTGGTCGACTGGCGTGGAATCCGGACCTAACTCCGGAGCAGATTGCCGGCGAGTGGATCCGGCAGTCAATCGGTGTTGATCCGCTGGTCGTCACCACCGTAGAAAAAATGCTGATGCAATCCTGGCCCGCGTACGAGCACTACACAGGCTTTCTTGGCTCGCAGACGCTGACGGATATTACGGGAAGTCACTATGGCCCGAACATTGAATCCAGCGAACGCAACGGCTGGGGCCAGTGGCATCGCGACGACGCGCACGGCATTGGCATGGATCGCACGGTTGCCACGGGCACCGGTTACATCGGTCAATACCCTGCGGAGATTGCGGGCAAATATGAGTCGCTTTCTACCACTCCTGACGACCTGCTCCTGTTTTTCCATCACGTGCCATATACATACAAATTGCACTCCGGAAAAACAGTCATCCAATATGTCTACGACAGCCACTACGAGGGCGTGCGGGGTGCGGCAAGGCTGGGCGCGGAGTGGGCCACGCTGAAAGGAAAAGTTGACGACAGGCTCTTCGACGACGTGCAGGCACGCCTTGAGTACCAGGCGGGGCATGCCATTGTGTGGCGCGACGCGATTGTGCAGTACTTCCTGAAGCAGAGCGGAATTCCCGATGCTGAAGGGCGCGCCGGACACTATCCCGGGCGGCTCGAAGCCGAAGGAGCCAAGCTGACCGGCTACGAGGTGATCGACGTAACGCCGTGGGAGGACGCTTCAGGTGGCAAAGCTGTTTCGTGCGGCGAGGCAAGGGGCTGCTCGGCCGAGTGGACGTGGACGGGCGCACAGGGCCGGTTTGATGTTGCCGTGGAGTACTTCGACCTGCAAGGCGGCGCGGCGAAGTTCTCGCTGGAGGTGAATGGAGCGCCGGCTGCGTCCTGGACAGCCGATGCAGCGCTTCCTTCGCGCAGGCCGCATGGCGACAACTCGACGCGAAAGAATATCAGGAATTTGGTCTTGAAGCCCGGCGATGTGCTGCGAGTGGAAGGCACTCCCGATGGAAACGATCTCGCAGCATTGGATTATGTCGAAGTGACGCCAACGAGTGACCCTGATCGCACCAAGAAATAGAAACCCGAGGACGTTTCGCAGTTGGAACGGCGGATCCTCATCCGCCGAGCCGCTCAAAAAACGCTACTTGCCGCCGACGATCCGCTTCGCACGGGCGTAGGAGCCCATGTTGAAGGTGTTCGGGCAGCCAAGCGCAATCAGCTTCTTCTTTGCGTCGCCGCTGCGCAGGCCGCTCTGGCAATGGAGCAGTAGCACCTGGTTCTTGTCCTTGATGCGCCGGGACCAGCTTGTTTCAATCTCATTCACTGGCAGGTTGACGGCGATGGGCAGGTGGCCGGCGACGAATTCGCCGGCGGTGCGCACATCAATCACCAGGGCGCCCTTCTTTAGATAAGCGCGTGCATCCTTGATCGAGATGAGTCCCGCGTAATTGAAAACAAGAAATGCCGTCAGGAGCACGGCGATGATGAGCAGAGCTGTCCAATTCATGGCCAATAGCTTACTCGGTCCGAGCAAGATCTGGCAGTGAGGGCCTAAATTTTTTCAACCTCGACGAGGGTGGAGTAAAAGGTGGCTCCGGCCCCGATGTCGGTAAGCCGTTCGCTGGTAAGGACGTTCACGTTGGAGCCGCCGGGGTTCAGCTTGGCCCAGTCAAGGCGGGCAGCCACCACACCGAGGGGCAGGCTGGAGTCGAAAAGGACCTCAAGTTGGATTGTCCCGCGGTCGTTGAAGATGCGGGCCTGCTCACCGTCGGACAGGCCACGGGCCGCAGCGTCGGCAGGGTTCATCTCAATGCGCTGGTTCCGGGCTGCCTCCATTTTGCGATGCCCGTCAAGATTGGCAAAGGTGGAATTCATGTAGTTGTCGGCCTTGCGTGCCAGCAACTCGAGCGGATAGCGCTCTGCGTCCTTTCCCCAGCGCGACTCGGTGGGCGGGGTAAAGGCAGGAAGCGGATCGAGGCCGGCTGCGGCCAGGGACTCTGAGTAGAACTCAATCTTGCCTGAAGGCGTAGGCAGTGGGCCTGCCGTATACGGCAGGAAGGGATGCGTCTCAGGGGCTCGATGAAAGCTGAGCGGAATGTGGCCCTGCTCTTCAAGCGCCTCAAAGGTAATGTGTTCCATGCCGGGGTTATTGGAGTGGCCGTCGGGGCCGATCGCCAGAGCCTGGGGGATCATATCCTCCGGCGTATCGCGAAAGCATGGCTCGGCGAAGCCCATGCGCTGCGCCAGTTGGCCAAAGAGCCACACGTTGGAGCGCGCTTCGCCGGGCGGCTCGATCGCCTGCCGGGAAAGCTGGACAAAGTAGTGTCCGTACGCACCCTGAACGTCAGTGTGCTCAAGGAAGGTGGTCGCCGGCAGGATGTAGTCGGCGTAGTCGGTTGTGTCGGTGAAAAACAGTTCGTGGACGACGGTGAAGAGGTCCGGCCGCGCCAACCCTTGCCGGACGGCGTTCTGGTTGGGGGCAACGGCGCCGGGATTGGAGTTGTAGACGAAAAGCGCGTGCACTGGAGGGCCGTCGCTGGGCCTTTTGTCTGGTGCTTGACCAAGTTCGGTGAGAGCCTGGCCAAGGGCCGACATGTTGACCAGTCGGGCGGTGCGGCCCAGCGGAGAGGCTTGCTGCAAATCTGGCCGCCGCAGAGCGGCTTCGTTCCAGGTAAAGCCTCCTGAAGTGGACAGCACGGCTCCGCCACCGCGATGCTTCCATGCGCCGGTGATTGCGGGCAACATGGCAATGGCGCGGACGGTGGCGCCGCCGTACTCCGCGCGCTGCACACCGTAGTTCAGGCGCAGTGCGGCGGGACGGGTGGTTGCATATTCGCGGGCGAGCTGCTCAACTTCTGCTGCGGTCATGCCGGTCCAGGCAGCTACTCGTTCGGGCGTGTACTCGCGCGCACGCTCGGCCAGTCCGGCAAAGCCATGGGTTATTTCGTCGATGTAGGCGCGGTCTTCGAGCCGCTCGTTCAGAATCACGTGCATCATTCCGAGTGCGAGTGCGGCGTCGGTTCCCGGGCGGATGGCAATATGCCAGTCGGCGAGGCGGGCCGTGCGGGTCTGATAGGGGTCGATGACGATCAGGCGAGCGCCGTTGCGGCGGGCCTTCTCGATCATGGGCCAGAGATGGACGTTGTTGCCGTGGATATTTGCGCCCCAGGCCAGAACTAATTTGGCGAGGGCGAAGTCCTCTGTCGGCGTGCCCAGCTTTTTTCCGTAGACAAGGTTCCATGCCTGGCCGCCAGCTTCAGAACAGATGGTCCGATCCAGACGGCTGGCGCCAAGCCGATGAAAGAAGCGCCGGTCCATGGAACCGTAACCGAGCACACCAATAGTTCCGGCGTAACTGTACGGCAGAATCGATTCGGGACCGTAGCGGCCGCTGGTCTCCTTGAGCCGCGCGGCAATCGCGTCCAAGGCTTCATCCCAACTGATGCGTTCGAATGCCTCATGCTCGCGGCCGCGGAGCAGTGGGCCCTTTTGTGCTCCAGGCTTTCGTTTCAAGGGGAAAAGAATGCGGTCAGGAGCGTAAACGCGGTCAAGGTACTTCGCGACCTTTCCGCACAGGAAGCCCTGAGTCACCGGCTGCGATGGATCGCCTTCAACTTTCACGGCGCGTCCCTGCTCGTTCACCGTGACCAGCACCGCGCAGGAGTCAGGGCAGTCGTGGGAACAGACGGTGTGAACTATGCGAAATGGCGACGCCGCGGCCATGGCTTCATTGTAAGGCGAATGCGAAGCGATGCGCAGAGCCGCGCGGAAAGGGGAAGGCGCTTCCCAAAGTGAGATCGGGTTGTCTTCGTGCGTCGGTTTTCTTGAGGGTCTATTTCCGGCCGCAAATCGGCACGTGTACACTGGTCACGCTATGAGCTGCCTGTTCTGCAAGATCGTTGAAGGAGTTATACCGTCGACGCCGGTTTATCAGGACGACCTCGGCTATGCGTTTGCCGATATCAATCCGCAGGCGCCGGTGCACATTCTGATTGTTCCGCGCGA
>PLST01000019.1 GCA_003164255.1 Acidobacteriaceae bacterium
ATGAATCTATACTTGATTCCGAGATATTCTGCCATGGGAGCGGCCATCGCAACGGTCGTCTCGTATGCGATCTCTGCAGTGTTCGCAAATGCGTTCAGTGCGCGAACCAGACCCATCTTCTACATGCAAATGAAGTCTTTTATCCCACAGCGCTTCTGGGCATAGCGTCCTCATCGACTGCTTTCCAAGGTCCGAAAATGGTAACCCGGGAAGGCCGGCCTCTTCGTCGCGCTCGGAAAATATCTTCCGAAAAAACGCTCCGTTTGCAATTTAGGATCGCCGTCGGGTCTATGCCTGTACGAGGCCGAATAATACAGTGGTCTTTGTCTTTGCGACGACGGCATAGCGGTGGTTGCGGAGAAACTCCGCAACGGGGTGAGAATTTGCCTGTTCCAGGGTCTCAGCGCCTATACATTCCACAAGAATGAAGTCCGGAGAGTATCGGGCCCAATCGTTGGACTGAAGCACATCGTAGTCGAGGCCTTCGGCGTCGATCGTCATCAGATCGATTTTGATCCCGGCCGCTAGATGTGCATCGAGAAGCTGCCGGAGGGGTTCTGTCCTGACACGCACCTCATTGACGATCGAGTAAGCTCCGTTTTCTCGTTCTTTCGCCAGTGCTTCGCTGAAGGTGTTGAGAGCCGGGTCGTTGAAGACGTAATAGGTCAGCTCCTGGGTCGTCGAGGAGACTCCAGCCTCAACATTGATATCCCGAGGCCGGAGTTTCTGGAACAAGGTCATGCTGCCCGGGTTGGCATCGATGTTCAGTCCTCTCCAACCTCTGCAATACAAACGATAGGTGTTGGAGAATCGCTTTGGATGGTGGGCCCCAACGTCGACGTAGAAGCCAACTGACCTGTCCTCCAGGAAGCGGTCCAGGAGCATATCCTCGCCCTCCTGTGAGTACGATCTCTTTGCGTAGATATCAAACCATCTCTCCCGAATCTGACGGATATACTGCAAAACTGGCTTCGGCAGCATGGCTTTAAGCCAAACCTTCATATTCCTCCCCTTTTTGGCTGCTTCCGCGGAATCCGAAAATTCGCCGGACCTTGGCCTAGTATCCAGGCTGAACCCCAAATCAGTCTACCTGAATGGTTTACGTCGAGGTAGACGTGACGCAGAATGGGATGACCTGTCCCCGGTGACCTGACCCCAGATTTCGTCCGATTCGGTGTTTGCAATTCGCGCGAACCTGTGCGCAAATCTGACTCCAAGTTCCAGATGGATCCGTATTATGATCGAACGAATCGAAAAACGTGACTGTGTCGAAACTCAAAAGGGCCTGGGAAGCGGAGGTGCATAGCCTGCTCCTCCGAGATTTGAGGCCGACGTTTGCTGCAGATCAGATCACATCACGGATCAGGCGGAAGGAAGAACTAGACCAGATGCTGACTGCCCTCGCAGAATATATGGGAAATGCTGGGCTCGAATCTACGGACTATACCTTCGACTAGCTCCCGAGCGGTTTTGTGGCACCCCAAACAAGCTCAACCCACGAAAATCACACACGCGGTGCGAGACGACCCCGCGCTGCACCAGCGCAGGAGTGTTTTCATTCTTTGAAGATAAAACTAGAAACGTGGAGATGATGACCCCTATTTCCACCTTTTCCCCTCGAGGATCTTCGGGATGAGCAAGGGATCGTGCACCACGCGGTCAATTTGGCGGGAAATGACAGAGAAAAGCCGGGCCCTGTAAATAGCCTTGAACTTGGCAATTTTCTNNTTCTCCCGCGCCGGCTTTCTGAGCTAGAAAATAAAGATCACCGCCGTTCTCGCCGCCCCAATAGTGGACAAAACCCTTCGCGGAGAGCGAAGAGAGGTCCACTTTCCTAGTGACGTGCCATTTCGTAAGGTTCTTGTAATAATCCCACCCCATTTCGACCGTCAGGGGAGAGGCCGCTGGGCAGGTGCGTGACGTGCCATGCTCTCCTCGGCCCACGGTCGCACAGGACATCACCATAAGCCCACCGGGCTTGAGCAAGCGGATCATGTTGGTCAGCGTTTCCGCCCAGAATGGGTTGTGCTCCATCACTTCGCAGCTGATTACCACATCGAAGCTCTCGTCCGGGGCGTCGTAATTCTGCCCTTCGCAAACGATATCCACGCCGTTGCCAGGGGCGACGTCCAAGCCAATATAGTCGCAGTCTGAGAACAAGGTTCTGACACCGCCGTTGATATCCTGACTACCAATCTCCAGAACCTTCTTTCCCACAAACATCTTGGGAAACAGGGACCTTGTGATTTCAACAAATTCCATCACTTCAGCGTGCATTGACACCTCTGATGCGCAGAAGCCGTTTTTTTCAGATTCCTCGGGATCTCCCGTCCATCTCACCGCCTCTGAAGGCCAGCGGCGACAACAACGAAAGAGCACCATACTGTCCAGGACTATCGACCGGGAATTACCATTTTCTTTGCGGGCAACGACAGTATACCGCCAGTTGTCGCAACTGCGATCTATTTATGCCTTCGTTCCAGAGCCAAAGAACCGGAAGTGATAGCGCGCGTGATCGTTGAAGTCCTCGGCCATCATGCCTGTTGCTCGTTGGTCAGGAAGTCAATGCGCAGGCTCGCGAACAGAATCCTCGGTCGAGCTCAAATCCACGCGCTTTAAAGACAGAATCTGCCGATGAAACGGCGGAATCCAGGCGTTGAAATCCTGAGTGAATTGATCCATCCGTTCGTAGCCGGGCAAATCAGAGTACGAGAGCGCGTATTCGCCACCAATGGAAAAGGTCGCCTTCCTGAACCACCATGTTTTCCAGTCGCCTGTGAAGTCATTTGAGCAGGAAGGCCCTCCCGCGGGAGGATTTGCGGTGCACACTCTCAGGTAATCCGCCTTCCGCAGGTGGTCTGAGCCATTGAGTTCAAGCCCAGCGGTGACTTGGTAGCGATCAATTCCCTGTTCCTCCATCTGTTGCAAGGCGTGCACCGATGCGCGCCGTGCGGCTGCATAATCGTGCACGAGGCAAACTCCGAAAGCGGCGAAGAGAATCAATGCGAGCCAACCAGCCAGGGCAGGCCTTGGAGGCGCGGGGCAAAGCAGGACTGCAAGCACAAAAAGAAAAGGAAGAATCTGAACTATGTAACGATCAAACGGGGAAATAC
>PLST01000292.1:0-238 GCA_003164255.1 Acidobacteriaceae bacterium
TTCGGCAATATGCAAAAGCTGAGCGAGACCTACCTCGCAATGCGTACGCAAGCCAACTTCATATCGACCGACACATTCCACAGCAGCCCTCTTGAAGATCAGATTCTAAGCTGCGCGCAGGATTTTGTGGCCATGACGGAAAAGCACGAATTTCAGGATCTGTCGGCCTGTCATTAATGTCCGGTAACACTTGCCGGATGTGCCATGCTTCGCGCCCCCACTCCTACTTTTCTTTCTC
>PLST01000292.1:384-7368 GCA_003164255.1 Acidobacteriaceae bacterium
GGTACGCTGTCCAGCTTCAACCCGGCAGAGACGAGCACGTTGGTATCCAGAACGGCGAGCCGCATCAGGCGATCTTCTTCTTGCGCTCAACGCGCTTTAGGCCCCGGGCTGCCCGCTCTGCGCGAGCCGCCTTAATCTCCTGCTCGATCTCTTCGTCGGTGATGGGAAAGGCTGCTGCCGCAACAGCGGATTCGCGCAAACTCGCCCGCGCAATCGCCAACCGCAAATCCTTGTCCTGCGCGGAAATGTCACCCATGACCGGAACCAGAAAGTAAGCCGGCCCCTGCTGCCCGGCCAGCAGCACAGTCTCGCCCCTGGGAACGGCCTTCAGCGCCTTCGCGCCACGCGTTCGAAACTCTCGCAGAGAAACCTGTCGCACGGATTGCCTCCTCTCGAATCGGCGTAGCCCCAGTGTAGCCGTTTCGGCTACGCAGGACAATCCCCTGCAACGAAAGAGGGGATGCTGAACCAGCATCCCCTCGAGCCTCCCCACACATTCGCGATCAAGGAATTCAAAACTTGTCCCGGTACCGTGAGAGCCTGTCTGCCAGGCCTAGGCTGCGCTGCCTTCAATGCTCTCCACGTGGATCAGCATGGCCTGCTCGTCAAGTTGGCCTGTGACCTTCACGGGCTTGCCTTCATACGGCTTGGCGCTCTCGGTGTTGTCCAGCTTGTACACCTGGCCCGATGAGTCGCGAAGGACGTAGGCTGCGCCGGACTTGACCACTGTCCCGGTAAAGGTCTTGGACTGGGCCTTGCCTTCTGATGGATCGGGTTGCGCCTGCTGCGGTGGCTGGTCAGGTTGCGCTTGTTGCGGGGGAGCCTGTTGCTGCGGCTGCTCCTGCGCATGGGCCGGTTTGACGAATGGACTTCCCCAGACCAGCGCACACCCGAACACGAATGCACTGAGGAAAAGACCGAAAGAAAGATCGCGCTTGATGGATTGCATGGGTACTACCTCCAGGGGGATTGGATTGTTCGTGCGCAGGAGAGCGAGCAATCCGATGTCCATTCCGAGAACCGCTGAAGGCAAAAGACCTACCGCAGAGGCAGGTAAAAACTTCGTGCCGTGGATTAGGAAAAAACTACGCGACCATGAAAAAAGTCGCCACCGCCGTGGGCTAGATGGCGTGGTTTCTGGTTGTTAATTAATTCTTAATTCGGTGTGGGCCGCAACCGCTTGGCCAGCGCCCACTTCAACTCGTCGATTCCCTGCCCTGTCACCGCTGAAATGGAGTGAAACTCCAGCTTGCGGCGCTTCACGTGGGCTGCAAGTTTCTTGAGCTTCTCAGGATTGGCTGCGTCAATCTTGGTGGCGACAACGATCATCGGCTTGTCGGCCAGTGGATGGTCTACCGCAATGGGGCCGTCCTCGTCGGCAAACGGATCAGCCTCCCTTGTGACGGGGCTGCCGGTAAAGCTCGCCAGCTCCTTGTTGATGACCTTGAAGTCTTCAACGGGATCGGGCCGCCCGGACGCGTCAGACACGTCGACGAGGTGGACCAGCAGGCGTGTGCGCTCAATGTGGCGGAGAAACTGGACACCGAGACCGGAACCGAGGTGCGCGCCCTCAATGAGTCCGGGCATGTCAGCAACCACAAACGACTCAAGGTCAGGCTCCTCGCCCACCGTCACCACGCCCAGGTTGGGCTCGAGGGTGGTGAAGGGGTAGTCCGCAATCTTGGGCCGTGCCGCGGAGATGCGCGAGATCAACGTGGACTTGCCTGCGTTGGGATAACCGACCAGGCCGACATCGGCAAGCAGCTTTAACTCGAGGCGATATTGGCGCTCTTCGCCGGCGCGGCCCAGTTCATGCTCGCGCGGAGCCTGGTGCGTGCTGGTGGCAAAGTGCTGGTTGCCGCGACCGCCGCGTCCGCCCTTGGCAATCACCAGCTTTTCGTCCGGCTCCTTGAAGTCGTGCACCAGTTCGCCGGTCTCCATGTCGAAGAGCGAAGTGCCGACGGGCACCTGAAGCGTGATGGAGCGGCCATCGAGCCCGGTGCAGTTTGAGCCCATGCCGTGCTCGCCGCGCTGCGCCTTGTGCTCAGGGTTATAGCGAAAGTGGATAAGCGTGTTGTGGCGATTGGATGACTCCATCACCACGTCGCCGCCGCGTCCGCCATCGCCGCCCGAGGGTCCGCCCCTGGGCACAAACTTCTCGCGCCGGAAGGCCATGCAGCCATTGCCGCCGTCGCCGGCCTTCACGCGAATTTTTGCTTCATCGATAAACATAAAAAAGTGAGGGGTCTGGGATCAGCTTGTTCCAGTGTCAGCAGGCGCGTTCCGGATCCGAGATGCCGTCTTACCAGTTTATCGGATGAGGCCGCTTCGGCCGGTTTTCAGCAGAACGAAGTACAAGGCTCGCTGGCGCGATTGGACCGCGATTGGCAGCGAGTTTCCTCCGAATGCAACCGGATCAGGGCATTCTTGTGTGACGCGTGTTACGCTCAGCCCGCACCGAATCAGCATAGAATCCGTTGCAACTCCACTTGGGTGATCTCAGACGGTCTGCAATCGCGCTCCTTCGAGCGCCAACTGACCCGCCCAACCCCAGTTCGCCACCAGAGCGTGCAGGCGTGGTGTTTTGTGGGCGTGCTCCCATGATCTGCCGCGGGCAGGTGTCCGAATGGCAGAAAGAAAGCAGAACTTGGCGCGGCCGACAGCGGCCGTGCTCGACCTGATGTTGATGGGCGCTCTTCTAGGCGCTTTGACTGGCTTTGGTTCGCATGCCGCGGCGCAAACCGCATCGGCTATACAAGTGGCAAGCGGCCTGCGCGCCGCTATGGAGTGGGGTTTGCCCGCGCAAAGGCGGGCGCTGAGCCGGATTCTCGGCATTCTGGCGAGTTCCGATCAGCCGGGCAGTGCTGATGCCGACCCCAACCAGAAAAACACTGCCCAGGCTGGCGCGAATCAGCCGAGCCCCGTTCAAAAAGCAGAGAAAACAACCGATCCAGCCGCTTCGGCCGTGACTACAACGATATCGGCCACCGAGGTGCAATCACTGCCCGCAAGCGGGCGGCGCTGGGAACAGTTTGTCCTGGACACGCCGGCTGCGACTGCGGCGACGGGCTCCTCTGAGGTATCGCTGCGAGGCTCAGGCCGGCAGCCAGCCGATATAACCGTGGACGGCGCCAGCATTCGCCTGGCGTACGGCAGCGGCGCAAGCTCTTCACCGGGAGCGAGCGGCCAGCCAACCTCAGCGGCAGGGCTGAGCGAACCAAACGGGATGGGGCAGGCATGGGCGGGCGGGCGCGGTTTTGCCCTTGCCGAGTCCGCCATCCGCCAGGTGCAGACCATTGCCGGGAACGCTGACGCCGAGGGCGCCGGGGCTGCCGGTGGGCGCATGAATCTAGAGACGCAGGGTGGAAGCAACGGTCTCCACGGCCAGGGCTTTTTCTTTGACCGCCAGAACACGTGGGGAGCGAGCAATCCATTTACGCAGTGGGTGCAGCAGACGGCCGCGGCCACCTCCACCGCCGTTCCCGTCTTCACGCCGGAGGCCTATACCCCTCCCGATCACGAGAGCAGCTGGGGCTTCGGTGTGGGCAGGCACATCCGCCGCGACAAGCTTTTCTGGTTTGCCGCGCTCGACAGCTACCACCGCAACGATCCGGGGGTGTCGATGGTGAAACATCCCTACCTGGAGACGACGAGCAACTGCGGAACCCCTCCATGTCCCACAACAACAACCGGATTCTTTGCCCAGCCCACCAACGACCAGGTCCAGCTGCTGGGCGCGCAGCTGGGCACCAACAACAACGCGGCGCTTGCCACCTACTCGCAGATGCTGGTCACGCTCGATGGGCTGCTCGGCCCCGCTCCGCGCACGGCTGCGCAATGGGTTGGTTTTGCCCGCATCGATTGGCAGGCCGCGGAACGTCACCAGTTCACGCTGGAGGGCATTGGCGCAGACTGGGACTCGCCCGGCGGCGGACTCACCCGCGTCTCTGAGACCTACGGCAATCACAGTCTTGGATCGAGCCAGGCCAGCGAACAGCTGCTGCTGGCGCGCTGGGAAGCATTCCTTACGCCGAACCTGCTCGCCGTCACGCAGGCCTCGGCCGGGCGCACCATTCAGAGCGCGCACGCCGAGACTCCGTCCACCTATGAGCAGACGCTCAATCAAAACGTGTGGGGCCAGTTGCCACAAATTGTGGTTGACTCGCGCTACGGCTTCACCATGGGCAATCCCTCACGCTTCGGCGCCGGCAGCTATCCTGATGAACATCTTTACGGCGTGCAGGAGACAGTCGATTGGGTCCACGGAACAGTGCTGCTGAAAGCCGGACTCGACTTTGGGAGGAACACCGATGCAACAGGCCTGCTCCGCAACCAGACCGGCACGTACTACTACTCCAGCGTCGCCAACTTCATCTCCGATGCGAGTGTCTTCGGAGCGTTTGGATTGACTGACGCGCTGGACAAGTTCAACCCACACAACTGCGACGAAACCGGCAAGGTGTGGCGCGACTCGGGAGGCAACCTGCGCGGCCTGGGCTACCTGCCCTGCTACAGCTACTACTCGCAGACCATGGGCCCGTCCAACTGGACTTTGACCACCAATGACTGGGCAGGGTTTGCCACCGCCCAGTGGCAGCCGACCAAGATCATGGTCGTCTCTGCCGGCCTCCGTTGGGAAAGCGAACTGCTGCCGCCGCCGCTCACGGCACTGGCAAACTCCGACCTTCCGCTCACCAGCAAGATGCCCGCGCTTGGCAACAGCTGGGGTCCGCGAGTGAGCCTGGCCATCGGCAACGCCGGCAGTGCAAAGTTCGGCTGGCCGGTGCTGCGCCTGGGTTACGGCATGTACTTTGGCCGCACTGAGAATTCGACGCTGGAAACAGCGCTCACACAAACCGGCTCGACTAAAGGCGACCTGAACTTTTTCATGAGGCCGACCGACAATCTGAATGCCGGTGGAGCGCCGCCGTTCCCCTATGTGTTTGCAGGCGAGCCGCTGAGCCTGGTAAAGCCGGGCGCCGTTGAGTTTGCGCCCAACTTCCACAATCCCGAGGTGCACCAGGCCCTTGCCTCGATTGAGGAAGCGCTGCCCGGCCACATCCAGTTGACCGCGGCCGCGCTTGTCAGCCTGGGCCGCCGCCTGCCCATCTCCATCGATACCAACTTCGATCCGAGCGTGAATCCGGGAACCATTACCTACAGCGTGGTGGACGGCACCGGCAAAGGCCCCATCAAGGCACCGCAGATCACCGTTCCGTTTTACGCCAGTTGGCCCTCGGCAATTTCAAGCACTGGGGTCGCGGGCCGCCTGAATCCGAATTACCAGCAGATCACCGAAATCATGAGCCGCGCCAACTCCACGTATGAGGCAGCACTGGTCAGGCTCACCCGCTACGGACGCCACGGCGTAAGCCTGCATGCCCACTACACCTACGCGCACGCCATGGACTGGAATCCGAACGAAAGCACCCGCGTGACCGGCAGCGACGTGCTCGACCCCGCCGATTTCAGCCGCGAATACGGAACCAGCAACCTCGATGTCAGGCATTCAGCGGCGGCCATGGTCGTGTTTGAAGCCCCGTGGAAGCTGAACAAAACGGCGGGCGTGATCGGCAATGGCTGGATGCTCTCGGGCATTGGCCAGTTTCGCAGTGGACTGCCTTACACCATGCGCACGTCAGGATCGCTGCCCGAGGAATTCAATGAGCGTTCAGGAGCCGCAATCGTCGGCCTGGGCATGGGCATGAATGGCTCCGGCGGCGACAACCGCGTCTACGGCGCAGGCAGCGACAAAGTGGTCTACAACATCGGCCGCAACACCTATCGTTACCCCTCGGCGTGGAAGGCCGACATGCGCCTTGGCAAGGGATTCAACCTGGGCGAGTCGCGCAAGCTGGAGTTGATGGCCGAATCCTTCAATCTCTTCAACCACCAGAACGTGACCGAGCTCGAAACCACCGGCTACTATATTGAGCCGGGGAGCGCTACGGGGGCCTTCCCCACGCTCAACTTTCTCACCGGCCTCAAGGCCAACACCACGGCATTCGGCCAGCCACTCAACGTGAATGCCACCAACTTTTATCGCGAGCGCCAGATGCAGTTCGGGATGCGCTTCAGATTCTGATAGCGAGCTTCAAGCACTCCCAAGAGCGCCATTCGCTCCCCAATGCAGGCGGCCGCTATAATCAGCGACGGCCATCGACGGGGCGCATCGCGCGCCTTGGATAGAATGCATGCGCCCAGCCTATGCACGACCGGAGAATTAAATGTTCACTAGAAAACTCAGCCTCAAGTCAGGACGGGCGCTCAGCCTCCCGGTGCTGGCTTTCATCGGCCTGTTTGCCTTGCTCTCACCTGCTTCCGCCGCCTTCGCTCAAAATGAACACGTAAAGCTGGCACCTCCGGGAGATCACCTCGACGCGCCCGGCCCGTTGGCGACCGGTCTTTCGCTCAAGCTCACCAGGCCTGAGTTGGCCAAGGCCATGAAGCTGGTGGCGGACTGGCAACTGGGCCGACTGCCCGCCGAAGCCCAGTACGACTGGACCTGGGCCGCGCTGTATGCCGGCTTCATGAGTGTTCCCGATGCGGTAGCCGGCGATAAATACAAGCAGGCGATGATGGACATTTCCGGCAAACTCCAGTGGTCGCCCGGCCCGCGCGAGGAACATGCCGACGACCAGGCCGTGGGCCAGATGTTCATGGAGCAGTACTTCCTGCACAAAGACAAAAAGATGATGGAGCCAATGCGCGCTCGCCTCGACGCCGAGATTGCCACGCCCGACGATCCGGCCAAGCCGCTCTGGTGGTGGTGCGATGCGCTGTTCATGGCGCCACCCGTCTACGCTGACATGGCCAAGGCCACCGGCGACAAGAAGTATCTCGACTTTATGGATCGCGAGTGGGACATCACGACCAGCCTGCTCTATGACAAAGACAAGCACCTGTACGCGCGCGATGCCAGCTATCTGAACAAGCATGAAAAGAATGGTGAGAAGTTGTTCTGGTCGCGCGGCAACGGCTGGG
>PLST01000292.1:7402-10699 GCA_003164255.1 Acidobacteriaceae bacterium
CCTTCATCACCTACGCGCTGGCCTGGGGCGTGAACGAAAAAATACTTGACCGCAAAACCTACTGGCCCGCGGTCGAAAAAGCCTGGGGCAGTATGTTGACCCATGTGTATGCAGACGGCCGGCTCGGCTCCATTCAGCCCGTCGGCGGATCGCCCGGTCCCTACACGGAGACGTCGAGCTACAACTACGGCGTGGGCGCATGGCTGCTGGCCGGTTCTGAAATCTACCGCACAGCAAAGTAGCCCAACACACAAATCCAGCGCCCCGGCGAAGCTTGTTCCCCTTCGCTGGGGCGCGTTTCTAGTGCGCGGCGGTTGCGTGCGGCGTAGCTACCACATGCTTTTCTTCAGGCCTGATGGGATCTGATGCGCCCTTCAGCATGTCGGGATCCATCTCCGCTATGTCCACGCGATAGCTCACGCTCTTTGCCGTTGGAAAATTCGCGGGAACCTTCTGCGTGACCACGCCTGTAGCAACCCACTCAGTACCGCGCTGGAAAGTGGTGGTGAAGCCCACACAACTGAGCGCATACACATCGTGGCCCATCACGGTATGAAAGATGCGGCCCTTGCCGTAACGCACAACCATGAGCATAGGCTCTTCGTGGCCGGTGCCCTTGTTCTGCAGATCGGAGTGCGCAGTGGCCAGCACCGTCATGTTCTTGCCGGGGCCGCGCAGCTTGCCGTAAAGTTCATCCGCGGTATGCATCCACACCGGCGGCAATCCCTTCATGATGGGATGCTCGGCCGCGCGTGTCGTCACCTGGTAGGGAAGCCGGTTGCCGTGCATGCCCGCCGTCCCCGGCGTGGGATCGGACACCAGCCTGCCGTCCCGGATGTACCAGTAGGGCCCGGCTTTCTCATCGCGATTCCGCCAGCCACCGATGCCGGCCATTTCATTAAACGCCGGCCAGTTGGGAAAGGCGTTGTCGGTGGCATGCACAATCACCAGGCCGCCGCCGTCGCTCACGTACTTTTCAAAACGCGCGCGCATCTCCGCCGGCCAATCGGGCGCATCGTAATTCATCACGATGGCTTTGTAATGGCCCAGGTTCGGTTCGAAGCCACTGAAGTCCTGGTCGGATGCGGGAGCCGTGACCACCGTGACTTCAAACAGGCCGGTGTCTTCAAGTTCCTTGCGCAGCACCGGCGTGGTAAGCCGCCAGTTGTGGTAGGCTCCCCCGCTCTGCCCGTCGAGAATCATCACCTTGATGGGGGCGCCGTGGCTCATGGACCTACCCATGCCATGGCTCTCGGGCGGCGCTGCGGGTTGGCCCGCGCCCTGCCCCTGCACTGTAAGCGCGCACACGATGCCGACCAGCAAAACTGCAAACGATCTCCGCTTCATTTGTTTCCCTCGCTACCCTTGCCGCGTCATCGGTTCATCCCCGTTAGAGCGGCGTGATTTTTCTCGAAGAGAAGCATACTCCATCCGGCGCGCGGAGCGCTTTTACGAACTCTGCCGCGGAAACCACTCCGCAGTGAGCGCGCTGACCCGCAACGCCGGTTCAGGAATCGGATGCGCTTCCCATACCTTCAATTCATAGCCTGCGCGCCGCTCCGCCATCACCGCAATCCGGTGCCCCGCATGATCGAGCAGGCAGAATTGCCATCGATCCTCCCGGTCGTTCAGGCTTTCATCCACTTCGAGCCGCACTTGCTCCGCGCCGCCAAACACAAATGCAAACTTATCGAGCGGAATCGCAAGACCCATGCCGCGCGCCTTGATGTACGACTCCTTCAGCGTCCACAATGACACGGCTCGATCGAGCTTTTCCGCGCCATGCAACAACTCCAATTGGGCCCGCTCTGCCGCCGAAAAGACCTCGGGAGCAACCCTCAGAATCTGCTCCGCTCGACTCAATGGCTCCACGTCCACGCCCACTTCGCCCCCGCTGGCAACCAGGCACACCACCATGCCGAGAGCATTTGACATGTTGAAGCTGAGGCCCGATCCGGAGGCAAGCTCCGGATCGATCGACGGTTTGCCGTGCGCGTTCAGAACGTAGCGCCACGCCTCCGGCGGCAACGGATGCTCGTGCGATAGCGCAGTCCGCGCCAGTGCGCGGGTAGCGATCGACTCGCGGCGATTACGATCAAACTTGAATCGTGCGGCGCGCGCCAATTCTTCCTCGCTCAACAGCGCCCTGCACGCATCCGCAACGCCCTCGTCCAACAGATCGTCGGGGTAGGCAAGCCATAGGTTGAGCGGTTTCACGTTCATGAGGTGATGCCAAAGTGTGGCGTGACCGGCGGACCCGTGTCAAAGGATATCGGCCAGGCATGAGAATTCGCGCCCACGCGCGGTCAATCAATGATTCTTTTGACGAAGAGTGGAAAGATTTCGCTTGCCTCCGGGACACAGGCCACTTGAGAATGTTCTGGAATTCGGCGGGACGAATTTTCACATGTGCCCCAACTGCCATGCAGCCCTTCCCCCTGGCTGCATGTTTTCAATCGGCGGTCCTGCTTTCAAAAAAGGGACACATGCGCTTGAGCGATCGAAAGTGAGGTCGAAGTCATGGGCGAAATGAAGAGAGTGCGGCACAACTATCTGGCCATTGGCGTGGCTGCCGTGGCATGTTTTTTGTTTGAGGCAGCGTGGTACACAATTTTTCTGCAAGCCTGGCTCGACGGCATCGGCCGCACAATGGCGGAGCTGCAGGCAATTGGCGTTAATCCCGGCCTGCAATACGCC
Source organism: Acidobacteriaceae bacterium (assembly GCA_003164255.1). Lineage (GTDB taxonomy): Bacteria > Acidobacteriota > Terriglobia > Terriglobales > Acidobacteriaceae > Telmatobacter. The sequence goes on from PLST01000292.1 coordinate 10,100, forward strand.
ACTGCGCTGCTTTGCGCCGCATTGCTCGCGACGACCATCTCCGGAGTTGTTCAGCTCACCGGAGAACAGACTGCATTGCGCGGTATGAAAGTGAGTGCGTTTTTGTGGCTTGGGTGCGTGCTCACCACCTGGGCCACGGAGTACGTCTTTGAAGAGCGTACCTACAAGCTTTTCGCCATCAACCTCGGCTTCTGGCTCATCGGCATGGTGCTGATGGGCGCCATTGTGGGCGGATGGAGAAAGAAGGCATGACGCAGGGTTTTTCTGACCCCTACGCCCTGAAACCTGAAACCTATTTTTCCGGTGGCGGATAGAACGGCAGCTTGTCGTTCTTGGCGTTGGCGCGGCGTACCGTGGCGTCTTCAAGCAGCAGCGCGGGCGCCATCACTGTCACCGGCACATCGGCATAGAAGTTGTCGACAAAAAGTTCCTTGCCCGCGGCGGCCACGCTTGAGCGGAGCGCGCGCTGATCGATGTCGTCGAGCACCGCGCCACGCACCAGTTCACGTTTGGCGGGTGCGCTTGCATCCGCGCTCATGCGGTAGAGCAGGCGGGGCGTCATTTCGCCGCCCAGCGTCTCAACAAAGTAGACGCTCTTCA
>PLST01000491.1 GCA_003164255.1 Acidobacteriaceae bacterium
AAGCGCTCCATCGATGTGGGCCTGAACGCGGTCCATATCTCCTCGGCATCGTTGGGCGACAAAAATCCCGGCGTCAACGCGAGTATTCAAATACAAGTGGGTTACACCTATTGGAAGTGATCTCGATGCGAGCAGAGATTTTGTCGCGCGGGGCGGAGCAGAAATGATGCGTGCGGAGCAGCAATGAATGGACCGGTAGTTGAATGCGTTCCCAATTTCTCAGAAGGCTGTGACGCCCGCAAGGTCGAGGCGATCGTGGCTTCGATGTGCGTCGAGGGAGTGCATCTGCTGGACTGGTCGATGGATGCGGATCACAACCGCTCCGTGGTGACCCTTGCCGGAGAGCCCGCTGCAATCGTTGAGGCTGCCATACGGGGAGTCGGCAAGGCCGTGGATTTGATCGACCTGACCCGGCAACATGGGGTTCATCCCCGCATCGGAGCCGCGGACGTGATTCCATTCGTCCCCATCTCCGGCATCAANNCCCGTGTTCTTTTACGAGGCAGCAGCGGCAAGGCCAGACCGCGCCAACCTTGAAGACCTGCGCAAGGGGCAATTTGAGGGGCTGCAGGAAGCTGTGCGCAAGGAGGCGGCAAGAAGGCCCGATCTCGGCGGCCCTGGCCTGCATCCAACCGCCGGTGCGTGCGCTGTGGGTGCGCGCAAGTTCCTGGTGGCCTACAACATTTATTTCGGTTCGAACGATGTGGCTGCGGCACGGTCCATTGCCCGCGAGATTCGCGCCGCCTCAGGGGGACTGAAGGGCGTAAAGGCGATGGGTGTTCTGGCCCATGGCAGGGCGCAACTCTCAATGAACATCACCGATTTTGAAGCGACACCCATCTCTCAGGTCTATCGGACGGTCTCAAACCTGGCTGCCCGCTACAAGGTTGACCTTGCCGAGGGGGAAGTCATCGGATTGATCCCGGAAGCGGCCTGCGAGCGTCAAAGCGAGTGGATGCGTCATTTGAATGGGTTTGATCCGATGACCAAGATTCTGGAACACCGGTTAGGGTCTCCACTCCCATGGCCAGCGGAGCAGTCGCGCTTTCAGTAACTGGAGCCAGACGGCCGCAAAAAGGGTCGGCGCGTACAATTGAAGATGCCGGGTTCCGGCTTAGCCTGTCGTGCGTTTCGCTTGAGGGCGCCGCGCACAAACAGTGGGAGCTGATTTTCTAAGTCATTGTTTATGAATATCCTGGAGGACGAAATTGTTTAAGGCTCTCGTTCGGTTTTCGATCGTACCGATGGTTTTTGCAGCGGCTACTCTGGCTCCCGCGGCGCAGTTGTCCACCGATGCGCGCGGAGCAATCCCTCGGGATGTACAGCAACTGGTGGTCATCGATTACAGGGCCATGCAGAACTCACAAGCCGCGATGGATCTGCGTGACCGGGTCATGCCTCCTGAGCTGAAACAGTTGGACGAGGCGCTGCGCAAGTCTGGTTTGAACGACAACCACGACGTGGACGACCTTGCCTTTGCGCTCTTCCGGCCCGCCCCGGGTAGCGATGCGCTGCTCACCGTTGGAGTTGCGCAGGGCCAGTTCTCCGTTGACGACGTTCTCGCCAACTTTCGCAAGCAGAAAATCAAGCCGGCCATGGTGCGTACGAACGCCATTTATCCGCTCCTCAAGGCGGGGATGGTGCTGTGTTTTGTTGACCCGTCGACCATGGTTTTTGGACAGAAGGATGCTGTCACCAAGGCTCTGGACGCCCGCGATGGCCAGACGCAAAGCCTACTGAGCAACGGAGCGATGATGGATGCCATGCGCAGTGTCGATTCCGAGCCGCTGTGGAGCATTCTGGACGACGCGGGCACCCAGACAATGATGAAGCAGTTGCTGGGCGAGGCAGGCTCAGTGACCGATTTTGAGATGGTCCGTAAACGCCTGCAGGCTTCTTGGTACTCGATGAACTTTCAGCACGGCGTCAAATTCGATCTGACCATTTCCACCGGCGACTCGTTTACCGCGGCCACCGTCTCATCGCTCTTGACGGCTGCGGTAATGCTGCGCAAGATGAGCGGGTCGGACGCCGAGAAGCAGGCGCTGAGCGCAACCTCCATCGGCTCTGACTCAGGCAAACTTTCTGTTCACTTCTCCACCACAGACGGCGAATTCAACGCGCTCCTCCAGTCGCCGCTCTTTCAGAGCATGGTGCACTGAAGCGGACAAACCTGGAGATCACTAAGCAGGCCGGTGCGCGACCATAGGTGAACATTTCGCACACCGGCGGGTGCCCCCGGTCCCTAGCTTTTGGGGACCGGGGAGGGAGGCAGTTTTCGCCCGCGCCGTAGGCGTTCGCCGCGGCGAATTATTAGCCCAGCGCTTCAGCGCTGGGTGAGCGCCAACAACAATGCCATCGGAGTGCCGTAGGCACGGCGCTGATGCGCGCTCAACTCACCTTGCTCACCTTGGCTGCTCGTATGGAGACGGCATTCTGTCGCTCCGCCGACGCAAGTTCCTCATCTGCTACGCAGACCTGGTTGCGGCCACGACTCTTGGCTCGATAGAGTGCCTGGTCTGCCCATTCGATGAGAGTCGAGGAACCCTGGCCAAGTTGAGGCGTCACGGTAGCGCACCCGACAGAATCGGTGACCACTCCAAAGGAGTTTCCCGCGTGATTCAGCTTACGCGCACACAGCCTCTCGCGAAGGGAAGACGCATTTCCGGGGAGAGAACGCTGAATGCCGTTAGCTTGGAATTCGCGTCTCTCCCGCAAGGAATTGCAGTACTCGGTTGAGCTGTCCCGGCGGATGTCTGTAAGGAACTAGCTGATGGCGGTTCCTAGCTGCGAGCTGACGTTGCTGAAAGCGGTGTTGATGCCGGTGGCCAGTGAAGTCATACCAGCGGTGGCGCCGAATGCGATCAAAGCGACGACCAGGGCATATTCAACCA
>PLST01000331.1 GCA_003164255.1 Acidobacteriaceae bacterium
CGCGTCTGGTATTCGGCCAGAGCAGTCGCCAATCCCTGATTGTCAGCGAGTCCGCGCAAGAGGTCAGCGCGTGCACGAGTTTTGTACATCTGCAACTCTGCGTCCGTAACGTCGGAGGATTTGAGCTTGTCAATTTCCTTGTGAATGGCATCGCGCATCTGCGCCGGTGTGTGTCCGGGAAGCGGGACGGCATAAAAGGAAAACAGGCTTGGATATTTGTCGCCGGGGAAGGGACTGAATCCCTGAGATTCAGCGGCGATCTGCTGATCCTCGACGAGGCTGCGGTAGAGCCGGGAGACACGCCCGTTGGACATGATGTCCTGAATGGCGTCGAATACAGCATCGTCCGGATCGCGATAGCTGGGACGGTGATAGCCCTCGATATAGAAGGGCTGCGTTTGCTCGCGAATGGTAACCGTCTTCTCTGCAAATTGCTTCGGCTCGACAGTCGTCATATCTTCCGGCTTTGAGCCGGCGGGGACCTTGCTGAAGTACCGCTCGAGCATGGGCAGGTCCTGCTTTGCATTGACATCGCCGACGACGGTGACCACGATGTCACCGCCGACATAATACTTTTTGTGGAACGCCATGGCTTCAGTGGCGTTGATTTGACCCACCTCACTGGGCCAGCCGACGCTGCTGCGGCCGTAGTTATGCGCCACATACGCAGTCGCAAGAAACTGCTCAACGAGGCGGCCGATGGGATTGGAATCGGTGCGCATGCGGCGCTCTTCAACGACGACATCGCGCTCCTTGTAAAACTCGCGGGGAACGGTGTCAGCGAGACGGCCGCTCTCAAGCCAGGCCCAGAGTTCGAGCCGGTTTTCAGGCATCGACCAGAAGTACTGGGTTTCGTCGAGGCCCGTTTCAGCGTTGAGGCCGGCTGCGCCATTGCCTTCAGCCACTTCAGTGAACTGGTTGGGAACCACATATTTGTGGGCTTCAGCCTGTGCTGCGATAAAAGCCTGCTTAAGGTCTGCGAGCTTCTTCTCGTCGCGACCCACGGGCTTGAGGTATTCGGCCTCGTAGGCGTTGTTGGCGGCCTCCACTTTCTCGAGCGCGACCTTTTCCGCCGCATAGTCTGTGGTTCCGATCTGGCTTGTCCCTTTGAATGCAAGGTGCTCGAACATGTGGGCTAGTCCGCTCTCGCCTGACGGGTCGTCCACGTCGCCTGCATCGATGAAGGTTGTGTAGCTGAAGACAGGCGCCTCAGGCCGCTCGCAGATGATCAAGGTGAGCCCGTTGGGCAGTACCTTGGTCGTAATTCTCTGTTCGAAGCTTTTCAGGTCCTGAGCCTGGCCGGCGATGCCAGCCGCGGCGGCAAGGGCCACTGCCAGGAAACACTTAAGAATTGGGGAAAAAGCTCTGGTTTGCATCCAATCTCCTTGTTCGAGAGGCGGCGAGACCCAAACTCTCGTACACTTCAAAACTAGTGTCCATGCTGCAATGCGTCAAACCCTCGTTGGTTGTAGCAATGGGCGCGGGGCGGTTGGGTTGACGAGGAGCGGGGGGTTAACGAGGAAATCGCCGAGCCGGCTTCTACTGGCCGCCCAGGTCCCTGGCGAACGAATGAAAGAAGTCCAGTGACTTCCAGTAGGAATCCACGGGGAGGCGCTCGTCGCGACCATGCGCGCGTTCATCGTCCCGCTCCAGAGCGACAGCCGAAAAGCCGTAACAGGGAATTCCTGCCTGAGCGAAGTAGATGGAGTCCGAGGCTCCGTTCTCCATCTCCGCGATGACGGGCGTTCCGGGCCATAAGAGATTTACGAGGTTGGTGAGAGGCTCAAAGACTTCAGAAATTGGAGCGGGCGGCGCAATCGACGTGCGGTCGGGCGCAGTGTCAAGAACTTCTCCCGCATCGGAGACATATTTAACGGAGAGCTTTTCGTCGGCGAAGATCGAAATCAATTGCCGGCGGATTTCTTCAGGCGAATGTCCGGGAAAGATTCTGCAATTTACGATTGCCTGCGCCGTTTGAGGAAGCGCGTTGTTAGCCACGCCAGCGTTCAGCCGAGTGGCCACGCAGGTTGTTCTCATGTTGGAGTTGAAACTCGGCTCGACCCTGAGGCGGGTTTCCGCAGCCGGGTCAGGCGGAGTGGCGAGAATGGCTTTCAGGTCAGCGGCCATTTGTCCTGATTCCCGCTCGGCGAGCGTGGCGAAGTACGCGCGCGTCACTGCATTCAATTCGAATGGAAACGAGTAGGCTGCCAGCTTGTTGAGAGCTGCCGTCAGCTCGTAAATAGCGTTGTCAGGGCGCGGCACGGAACTGTGCCCGCCGCGATTGAGCGCCGTTATCTGAAAGTCAGAATAGATCTTTTCTGTGGCGCCGACGTCAGCAACCAAGGCTCGCGAATGCTCGAGTTCGATGCCGCCAGAGTCGGGATTGATAACGAACGCCGCATCGACCAGTTCGCGGTGGTGCTCAACCAGCCAGCCGGCGCCGTTGAAGCGGCCGCCTTCCTCGTCTGCCGTGAGCGCGATAATCAGGTCGCGACGGGGCTTGTAGCCTTCCTGATGCAGTCGGAGGAATGTAGCGACCAGCGCGGCGTCGCCTTCCTTCATGTCCTGGGTTCCGCGTCCGTAGAAGTAGCCATCCTTCTCCACGAGTTGGAAGGGATCGGTTGTCCAGTCGGACGGGAGGGCTTCAACAACGTCCATGTGGCAAAGGAAAAGAACAGGTTTTTGCGTGGGCGAGCCTGCCGCCCTCATTCTGACCACCAGGTTCTGTTTGCGCGGGTCGGGCCCGAGGAGTTGCACATCCTGTGCCGGGAATCCGGCGTCGAGAAATCGTTTCTGCATAGCGGCGGTTGCCGTTGTCACGTTCCCCCGAGGCGTATCGGTCGTGTTGATCTCGATCAATTCCTTCAGGATGGAGCGCGCAAGGGCGCGGTCATCTGCCGATGTTGTTGGCAATGGGCCCTGCGCAATCGTGGAAGATGCGAGGCAGCAGGCGACGGCGACTTGGACGAGCAGGAGAGAGAACACGGGACGCTGCATGGGTTTATTGTACGTTCGGAGCGCCCGGGCTCGCCCCCTGCAGTCCTAGTGAGCCAGTCGCGCTTGAGGATTGACAAGCAACCATGCCGATGCGCCGAGAATTGCCAGGACGGTTGCGGTCATGAAGGATGCCTCCCAGCCGAAATGTGCGGCAATGAGCGGCGTGAGCGAGGCGGTGACGGCTGCGCCGATCTGGCAGCCCATGTTGACTGTGGCTGAAACTACGCCCGCGTGCTGTCCGGCAAAATCGGCGGTGACCGACCAGAAGCAACTTTGCGAGACGTAAAGAGCCCCGGCTCCGCAGGCCAGCACGGCAGTTGCGGTGACAGCGCTCTCCACCCTGGAGCCAACGGCCAGCAAGACGCCTGTCATGGCGAGCGCAAAGGCGGGCAGGTAGCAGCGGCCGACACGCGCGCTCCAATGGTGGGCCAGCCAGTCGCTGGCTACCCCTCCTGAGAGCGAGCCCACAGTCATGGCGATAAAGGGGAAGATGGAGTACACTGCGCTGGTTTTGAGGCTCAGTCCGCGAACCTGCGCCATGTAGATATAAAACCAGCTGAAAAAGATCCAGGAAATATAGCCGTAAGTGAAGTAGCTTCCGGTGAGAGCCAGGACCTGCTTCGAGAAAAAGATCTTTGCCCAGGGCAAGGGGTTTTTTTTGAGGGGAAACGCGCTCTCTTCTTCGAGCGGTGAAGAAACGTCACCGCGGCCGGAGGAGATGAGTGCGAGTTCCCTGGCGCTGACCCAGGAATGCTGCTCCGGCGTATCGCGCGCCACAACGTACCAGACAGCCGCAGCGACGACACCGATGAGGGCACAGAACCAGAATGCGGCGTGCCAGCCGGAGAGCAGGATGATGGAGGTGAGCAGCGGCGGAGCGATGCCCGATCCAAAGCCGACACCGCCAAAAACAATGCCACTTGCCTTGCCGCGTTCGTGGACGGGGAACCAACGTTCGACAAACTGGTTTGCGGCGGGATACATGACGGCGCTGCTGGCGCCGAGTGCGACCCGGACGAGGAAGAGGATCCAGATGGCGCCGGGCATCCCAGGCGAGACAAAGCAGGCAAGAACGGTGAAGACTCCCCACAAGGTGACAAACGCGGCGAGCACGCGGCGCGGGCCGAAGCTCTTGATAAGGACGCCGCCGGGGATCTGGAAGGCTGCATAGCCGACAAGAAAAGCGCTGAATACCCATCCGAGATGGGAGTTATCGATGCCGAATTCCTTGCTTATTTCAGGCCCTGCGATGGAGATGTTGGTACGGTCAAGGAAGGCAATCGTGCTGAGGATGAACAGCCAGAGGACGAGAAGATAACGGATGGGTAGTCCGCCTCCTGCCTTGCGTTCCTGATTTTGATTCATCCCGATTCCGATCCCCC
>PLST01000454.1:0-281 GCA_003164255.1 Acidobacteriaceae bacterium
CGACTTCAGCAGTGATGGCCTCAAGGCCGTCCGCGATGTGGCGCAGGAACCGGCCCTTCTCGGTACCAGGGAGCTTGCTGTAGACGTCGAAGGCTTCGCCGGCAAGAGTTGCTGCGAGCGCGACATCCTCCGCGGTGGCGGAGTGGTACACCGGTTCGAGCCGCGCTCCGGTAACCGGGTTCAGGCCCGCGAACTCCGCTCCACTTCCCTTTCGGGTCTCACCATTGACGATGGATTGCCCAACCAACATGATCCGCTCCTCAACTGAACTCGGGTTTTGA
>PLST01000454.1:302-3490 GCA_003164255.1 Acidobacteriaceae bacterium
GGCACAAAACAAGAGGCCCGGCGCGAATTCTTCGCGAGCGGTAATGAACTTCGCTCGAGAAGAATGCGCCGGGCCATAAACCGACCCCGGGACCGGGGCCGAAAAAATGATTACCGCTGAACCGATATCTTGGAACCGTTACTCCCCAGGCGTGATCTCCCAACGCATGCTGCTGATGCCGGAGTAGACGAGATAGACATCGTCGCCCGTCTTGTCTTCGGTGAAGTTCTTGTTGTCGCTGGTGACGGCGACCTTCAACCCGGGCAGCTCCCAGCTTGCGGCGGCCACCTTTTCCCGTGCGAGCCCTTTTGCGTGAATCCGGATGCGAACGTTGCCGGTGGTGGAGATGGTGATTCCATCCTTGTCGGCGGTTGCGTCGATGGCAGGCGCTTCAACCAACTGCACGAATCCGATTTCGCCGGAGGGCGTGCGCCACTGAATGGTCGCCGGATGAAACTGCGAACCCATGCCGGCATCCTTGGTCTTCCTTGTGGACTCGCCGCCAAAAATTACATGCTTGCCGATCCATGCTGTTGCAACGCGGTCATCGGTGATCTGTTGGCGCACCAGGCGCTCGCCCGAGAACGTATTCATCTGCTTCAGGGCGTCAGCCGGAATATGCGTGCCGAGCACGGCGATGTGCGGGGCAAACCAGACGTCGGGCATGTGGTCGGTGGTGGGACCGATGGGCGCGAGCGGCGCGCGCTTCTCATCGAGAACGGTCCGCATCCACACGCCGACGACGCTCACGTAGCTCTCCATGTCCATACCGTAGGCCCGGTCGTAGGGGCCGGAGAGGTTGCGTAGATCTGGTTGATAAAGCGCGGCGAGGTCGCGCCACATGCCGGCCTCCATCTCGCTTCCAATGGAGCGCATGCGCGGAGTGGAGCCATAGTTGCGCCATAGAGCGAGCCCGTAGATGTCAACGCCGCAGTAGGTGGGCGAGTTGTACTCAAAGAACGCGCCGTACTGCTTGTAGAGCTTGTAGACGGCCTCCGTCCAGTCTTTCGATTGCTGTTTCCAGTCGTCGCGCTTGTCGTGGGTCGCGGCGAAATCCCACAGCGCGCCGTACATGAGCGCAATGTTCGAGTAGGAAGGCAGAAGCCGCTTCTCCGCGATCTCGCCCTCAATGGCGCGATCGATGGCTTCGTACATCCGCTTCGACAGTTCGGGCGATATGCGTTCCGGGTATTCGATGAGGATGATCTCAAAAGTCGTACCGATGAAGGTGCGCCAGTTGGGATCGAAGCCGCGCCACATGACGGCATCGGGCGCGGGATCCTTCTCCTCCGGTGCGCGGCGGTAGGTGCCGTACCAGGGCATTCCCTGCTTGACGTACTGCTGCTTGAGAACGGCATCAATGATGTCGGCGGCTCTCTGGCGATCGCCTTGCTCATCCCGCACCAACAAGCCTAGCGCATACCAGCTTGACTCACGGACCATGTGATAGGCGGATCTTGTTGCCGTGCGCCGGGGACTGGGGCTCGGACTCCTGACCAGCTTCACGTCAGGATCGTAAAACATGTCGTCCATGGCCATCGATTGCTGGAAAAGCTCGCGGGTATTCTTGTTCATCGTCGCCGGGCTGACGTGGTGCGACGCGGCGTGCGCGGCCGTTCCAATTGCCAGGAGCATCAATAACGCGAGGCCGGTCTGTTTACGAGTCTTCATTGCTTCTCCGTCGATTCGGTTCCAGGAACTTCAGGCGCAAAAAATAGCGCCCTCAGCGCGCGTGTGGAGGCCCGACAGCGATTTGCTGCATTCAGGGCTCGATCAAGTTTTCATTGTCCGGATTCTTCAGCAGGGCCTTCCCCCAGCCAGAGCTTGCGTATAAGCTCTGGCGGAGGGATGTTGCCCTGCGTGATGGGGTTTCCGGTTTGCAGTTAGAAGTTGAACTTTGCCGCGAACTCCAGGGTGCGCGCCTCATAGGTTGGCGTTCCGGAGATTCCGGTGACGGTTCCTGCGCTCGAGTTGGAGATGGTCGCATTGGGAGTGGCGAAGTTTGGATGGTTGAAGATGTTGAAGGAGTCGGCGCGGAGCTGGAGGTTGTAGTGGTCGCCCCAGGGCACGTTCTTCTTCAGGTTCATATCCCAGTCCTGGAACCTGGGTCCACGCAGCATGTTATAGCCGCTGGTGCCATAGGTCGCTCCGTAAACGCCAGCGGTCTTGTAGCCCGGCCCTTCAAAGGCACAGGGATTAAACCATTGAGCCTTCGTACGGGTTGGTGCGGAAGCGCCCGCACTCGGGGTGCACGTGCTTCCGTCGCTGTGCAAAACGGTGCCGTTTTTGTAGGGATCCGCCAGTTGGTTGGCGCGACCGCTAACCAACCCGGGATAGGCGCTGGAGGTCGTTGCGTTATAGGCGACCGAGAAGGGCTGGCCGCTCTGGGCATCCACAACGCCTGAGATCTCCCATCCGCCGACGATATCGTTGGCAAGCTGGCCGGCGTTGGAGGCGAGCAGCTTTCCCTTGCCGAAGGGCAGCCCGTAGGAGTAGCTCACCTGCAGCACATCGGGCGTGATGCCGGCGATGTTGCCGTAGGAGTCCTGCGGATTCTTGCCCGAAGGATCTTCGAGGTTTTCGGTTCCCAGAACGCGGGTCCATTGATACTCCGCGCCAAAGGCAATCCCGTTCGAGTACTGCTTGTGCGCGCCCGCCTGCAACGAGTTCATGGTGCTGTGGAAGAGGGGGTCGAGGTTATACGCGATTGTGCCAAGCAACGGGTAGGGCGCCTGGGCTGCCGCCGTCTTGGTAATGTCGAACGGATCAGCGAAGTTCAGGTTCGGCGCATAGGTTCCGCTGCCGCCGTAGTTGTTCTGCTTCAGGTTGTGCTGCCCGACATAGCCGACACGCACATCGAATCCCCTGCCGAACTGGTGTTCGAGGGCGAGGTTGTACTCCTCGGTGTAAGGGGTCACGAGCGGATGCTCTGCGTTGACACCCGGGCGGCCACCCGCCGATCCAGAGCCCGTGAAGGGCGCATTCATTGTGAAGGTTGTGCCGGCGTTGTAAGGAGTTGTGTTGGTGTACGTGAGGCTGGCCGTGTAGGGCAGGTTGCCAAACATCTCGCCCATATAGGAGGCCGGCAGCAGGTTGAAGTAGAGGCCGAAAGCGCCGCGGATGACGGTGTTACTCATCAACTGATAGGCAAAGCCAAGACGGGGGGCGATGTTCTTGTCGGGACGGCC
>PLST01000429.1:0-3723 GCA_003164255.1 Acidobacteriaceae bacterium
CTGCTCCAAAAGCTTCTGCGCGTCAGCAGCCGATGTGGGCTGAAGCAGGTCAAACGCGGGCATCACGTCTCGTATTACTGCCATAGCTCTCTCCGTTCACATCTTCACTACTAGATGTGCGCCATCAAGGGATGTTGCATCGGACGTCCGGCTTCGAGCGACGTCAGAATCGTGTCAGCATTCACCGGCGCGCGCCGGAAGATCTCATCGCCAAGCGCGTCTGACAGTGCGTTAAGAATGGCCGCGCAACCTCCGCCAACCGGCGGCTCGCCGATGCCGCGCGCGCCCACCGGCGTCTCAGGATCGGGAATGTCGAGCGCTTCCCACTGCATATCCACGGGCACATCCAGAATCGTCGGCGGCTTGCTATTGTAAAAACGCCTGGCCACGGGAACGCCGTAGTGCGGGTCGTACACCCACTTCTGCCCGATCGCATGTGCAATGCCAAGAACCGAGCGGCCCAGAACCTGCCCGCCAAGCGCTGCGGGATGAACCACCGTCCCCACGTCGGCATACGCCAGGAAATCGGTGATGTAGTACTTGCCGGTTTCCACGTCCACTTCAACCTCGGCGAAACTGGCCACGTAAGAAAATGTCTGGCCGTCGTGCGGAAATTTGTCCTTGGCTGAAGCGACAAGTCCTTGTCCAGCCAGCCCGGCCACCGATGCCTTGGTTTGCTTGTTCACATCGGGATTCGCCTCGTGCCCGTCGTAAATGCCGCCCAGCTGAATCGCGCGCTGCGCTGCCTCCGCAAAGCTCAACCCCGTCCCGCCGCCCTTGCGGAAGACGCGCTGGTTGGCCACTTCGTAATCGTCTGGCTTTCCGCCGTGTGTCTTTGCCGCGATCTCCTTCAAACGCAGTTTGCATTCATCGGCCACGGCATACGACGCGCGGCTCATGGTATGCGTCGTGGTGCTGCCGCCCTGGGCGCACGTGTAAGGAACGAACTTTGACGTGTCCCCCCACACCACATCGCAAATCTCCCACGGCACGCCCAGCCTTTCAGCGCCCGCGCGATGCACATCGATTACCGATTCAGTTCCCAGGTTGCCAATGCCGCTTTGGAACTGGACCCTGCCTTGCGGCGTGATCACCATTAAGCCGTCGAAGCCGGTCGAGCCACCAACATAGGCGCTGAGCGAAACGCCTACGCCGCGCACCTTCGATCCCATCTTTTTCTGTTGCGCGGCCCGCTCCTGCCAGCGGAACTGTTCCGCGCCTTTGTCCAGCGCTTCCTTTAGGAAGCAGCTTGTGGCATGGCCGCGGACGCCTTTCACCGGTGCGCCGAACAGTGCCTTGCCCTCAGGACAATTCACCCTGCGCAAGGCAACCTGGTCAACGCCAAGTTGGCGCGCGGCCTTGGCCAGAATTGGCTCGATAATCGCGATGCCCTGCATGCCGCCCGGCGCGCTCTGCGCACTGCGCGGCGGCGTGTTGGTCATCACCGAGATCGCCTGCTGGCGCATGGCCTCCGGCTGGTAAAGCAACGACACAATGCGCGCCGCTGACGCGCCATCGGCCTGCGCGTCGTAGGCGCCGCTGTTGCACACCGTGAACATGTCAAGCGCCGTGATCCGGCCGTCCTTGGCAAAACCGACCTTCAGGCGGCCTATCACGCTGGGGCGCGCTCGCCCAATGCAGTGCTCTTCCTCGCGGCTGATCCGCATCATCACCGGCGCATTCAACTTTCGCGAAAGCACCGCGGGAATGATCATCGTCAACCCGCCCGTGATCTTGCTTCCGAAGCCGCCTCCCGTGTACTCGCTGATGAACACAATCTTGTCCAGATCGATGTTCATCCATTTCGCTATGGCCGGCCGGGTCTGGTAGGTGCTCTGCGTCCCTGAGTGTAAAAACAATTTGCCGTTCTGCCAGTACGCCATGGCCGTGCGCGGCTCCAGGCACTGGTGGCTCACATCCGGCGTAATAAAGGTTTCGTCCAGAATCAGCGCGGCATTTTTGAAGCCCGCATCAATGTCGCCATACTCCCACTTGTCCGGCATGTGTCCCAGCGGCATCTGTCCCTTGTCGTAATCGGCAAAATCCTGTTCGCTCCACTTCACTTCCTTCAACTGCGGAATCGGCGGATTCGGAGGGTCCGGCCGAATCCACACATTGCCGTCCTCGCGCGGATTCGGCCCGCCGGGGCGCAGGCTTTCCAGCGGGTCCACCACAAACGGAAGTTCCTCGAAATCGATCTTGATCTTCTCGATGGCGTCGGCGCAGGTAAGCTCGTCCACCGCGCAAACCGCAAGGATGGGGTCGCCCATGTACATCGGTTCGTTGGTCAGCGCGCGCTCGCCCCACTTGCTGGCTTTGATCACGCGGCCGTTGTCGTCCATGCTGTCGGCTTGAGCAGGAATGTCATCTGCCGTCAGAATCGCCTTCACGCCCGGCATCGCCAGGGCATCGTCCATGTCGATGCTCCTGATGCGCGCATGCGGCATCGGGCTCATCACCAGCCGGCAGAACAGCATGCCCTCGGCGCGGAAGTCCTCGGCATACTTCGCCGTGCCCGTCACCTTGGCCAGCATGTCGGCGGTCTGGTAGTTTTTGCCGATCAGCTTGTAGCCGCGGCCATACTCGCGCACGCGCTCTGACGGCTTCAGCTTGCTTACGGTGGGGGGTACGCTCTCACTCATGCTCAAGCCCTCCTCATGTTCTCTGCGCCCTGCATCATCGAATCGAGGATCTTGTTGTAGTCCTGGCAACGGCANNCGTCTTGAGAAACCCGACCGCCGACATGATGAAGCCCGACATGCAAAAAGCGCATTGAAAGCCCTGCTTGTCCACCACCGCCTGCTGCACCGGGTGCAGTTTGCCGTCGGCCGAGGCCAGGCCCTCAATGGTCGTCACCTTCTTGCCGCGCACTGTGTGCGTCAGCACCGAGCAGCTGTAATGCGGTACATCGTCAAGCAGCACGGTGCACGCGCCGCACTCGGCGCGATCGCAGCCCAGCTTGGTTCCCGTAAGCCCCAGCTTGTAGCGAAGCGTCCATGCCAGCCTCTCGTTCTTCATCACGTCCACGCGCCGCTGCATTCCGTTCACGTCAAGGGTGATCAGCCGGTCGGCCGACGTCACCTGCCCGTGAACCGCCGAGGAGATGAGCCGGTAATTCGCCGCGGCAACCACGCCACCACTCGCAATCACACCCAGGATGAATTTGCGCCGGGTGATCCTGCTGGACGTGCCTTCGGTCGTCTTCAGCTCTGGAATCTCTGACATAGCTGATTCTCCCGTTTCGATTTTTCTTGTCTTGATTTTTCTCGTCTTGGATAGCACTGCATCATGCGGGGATCGCGATGCTGCCGATATCTTAGCTCCGGCATCTTGCCTTTGGGAAGCGTTCCGTCCCGTGATCAGTTGAATGGTCTGACAAATCGGTTGAAATTGCGCGGTTTGATACAACTCCATACGCCGGGTGCCCCCGGTCCCTAGCTTTTGGGGACCGGGGATGAGGGCTTCGGTCCCCAAGGCGGGCGGCCTTGGACTCGCCTACTTCAGTGGCAGTCGGGTGCCGGGTGCCCAATCCTCTTTCTGCGTCGTCTGCGGAAAAAAGGTGGGATCGAGTGATGTCATCTCATGCTGGATCAATAGGCGCCTTTATGCCTCGCTCATTTCCGCACCTTTTGCCTCGTGCCCCACCATCGCCAGCCCCGCTACTGCCAGGGACACCACAACCACCGTGATGGCAAGAACCGCCGGATAGTTGCCCCAACGTTC
>PLST01000429.1:3782-5964 GCA_003164255.1 Acidobacteriaceae bacterium
GGCTTGCGGCCCCATCGGTCAGAGAGCGCTCCAAACACAAACCCGCCCGCGATCGATCCCAAACCGTACAAGACGCCGATCACGCCGATCGTCTCCGGTGAGAGCCTTGCGGTCACGGCCAGAAAGGTTGGATAAACGTCCTGGGTGCCATGGGAAAAACTCATGAACGCCGTCATCAAAAGCACCAGGAACAAAAATGTTGGAAGAAAAGCCATCAGGCCCTTCGGCACAATTTCCAACCCTGTGCTTGTCGCCTCGCGCTTCATCCGCCTCTGCGCCCCGGCAAGCCACACTGGCGACTCCTTAACCCGCGCCTGCACGTAGAACACCAGCAGAGCCGGCGACGCGCCCACGATGAACAATCCCCGCCACCCGATATGCACAAACAGGAACGCAAACGCCGCCGATGCCAGAATCGATCCCATCGCGTATCCCTCCTGCAAAATGCCTGAGAAGATGCCGCGTCCTTCTTTGGGCAGCGTCTCAAAGGTCAACGCCGCGCCCACGCCCCACTCCCCGCCCATCGCAATCCCGAACAACGCCCGCAAAACCAGCAGCGCGTTCAGCGACGGCGCAAAGGCGCAGGCCAGTTCAATCACTGAGAAGCTGAGAATATTGAACATCAGCACCGGACGCCGTCCGTAGCGGTCGGCCAGCATGCCNNGCCGATGGCTGCGTATGAAACTCGCCCGCAATCGCCTTCACGCAGAAGATAAGCAGGAAGAAATCGAGGCTATCGAGCGTCCACCCAAGGAAGGCTGCGACAAAAGCATGCCGCTGCTGGCTGCTCAGCCTGCGGAAGTGTTCAATGACAGACATAGCCGGGAGCATATCAGACCATAACTACCGAATGCGCGCCTGCCTATGACGACGGAACCGTTGCCTGCTTCCGGGTGCTAATCCTGCGCCGATGAGTGCCTTGGCGATAACGCGCTCGTCCGGCTTTTGCTGGATCGGCTATCACCATTGAGGCAGCTTACCGAGGAAGTCGTTCATCCCGCGCAGCACTTCTGATTCGTTGGAGCGGAAGATGTAGTGATCCGCGTTCGGCAGACGGATGACCTTGGCTGAGGGAACACCTGCTTCGAAAGCATTGGCCAGTCTGGTTTGCCTCGCGAGATCGGCCGCTGCGACGGCGGCATGGCGAGCGGGATCGCCCGGGAAGACCCTGCTCAGGTCATGCGGCACAGCAAAGAAGGCAAGGCTGGGTACCTTGATCTCGGTGTATTTATGCTCGCCGCTGACGATGGCGGCGAAGGCGCTCGCGGTCGTGGGGTGCGGGTCTGGTGGCAGTGAGGGACCGGGGGTAGGTGGCGCGACGGCCTGTTGCAGCTTCACCTGATCTTGCAGCTCCTTTTCGAGCTGGGGAAGGGCGGCCAACAGGGCCTCTGTTGGTTNNAGGTCGCCGTGGGCGCGATCGTAAAAAGAGTGGCTACCGCTGCACTCGAGGTAGATGAGCCCGCTGACCTCGTCGGGATGACGGCTGCCGATAGAACTCAGCTCTTCGCCGGCGATTGAGTGACCGACCAGGACTGGCTTAGGCAAGCCTGGCTTATCCAGATGAAGGGCAGCGATGACGGCAAGCACATCGTCGCCCAGGCGGTCGGACGAATAATTGTCGTCGTTGGGCGTAGGATCGCTGGACTCGCCAAAGCCGCGACGGGTGATGCCGTACGCATGATATTTGCCGGTAAATTTGGGCGCGAAGTGGTCGAACTCGTGCGCGGTGTCGCCCAGAGCGCCGAGGAAGATGAGAGGCCGGCCAGTGCCACCCCAATCGAGCACTTCGAGCTGGACGCCCGGCTCGACGGTGACAAGCTTCACAGTGTGGGGTGAGGGGTCGGGGGGTAGGGGCCACGCGGCCGCCGGGGTGGTCTTTTGGAAGGTAAAAGCGGTCGAACCGCCCTGTGTCCATGTGCCGGTGATGGTTTTGCCGTCGGCGCTGAGCTTACCGTCGTAGGAAAGCTGGAGCATACCAACCGCAAATCGCACGGTCGAGTCGTGCACGGTTATTGAGTCGACCCAATCTCCAGTGAAGTCCTGATCGATGCTGTAGATCCTTGCTTTGGACGCTCCGCTGTCACCGTGTATGACCCGCAGAATGATGCGGTGCGGTGTGCCCTGGGGCGCCGTAATTGTTCCCTGCCAACTGCCAGTGATGTCCTGTGCGCAAAGACTGCCT
>PLST01000429.1:6062-7249 GCA_003164255.1 Acidobacteriaceae bacterium
CGATTCTCAGGATTACTCCCCGAAAACTCCGAAAGGCGCTGTAGTGCTTTGGAAATTGAACGCTCTTTTCCAATGGTGAATTGCCTCTAAGAGAGCAACCGGCGACGATAGTGTTACACTCGTGCCACCCCCGGCGTATCCCGTCGGCTCCAATCCAAATTTCCTGTTTGCGAAAGGCCTATGCAGACTGCCTCTGAAGCGCGTGTCACTGAACCTCGGAAGCTGGCTGGGCGGCGTTACGACAGGGTCTTCTTCGGCTGCATGGTGGTCCTGCTGCTGCTTATTGTTTTCGTCGGGTTTGCCCGCAGCTACTACCTTGCCGGAGTCTTTCGCGCACCCCTGCCGGCTCCGATCCTGCATATCCATGGTGCTCTGAATACCTCATGGATGCTGCTCCTGGTGGTTCAGGCATTTCTGGTCTCAGCGAAGAAGATCAAATGGCACATGACGCTTGGGATTGCCGGCTTCTGCCTTGCGNNCCTCATTTCGACGTTCTCAGCTTCGAGACGATTCCGTTTCTCGAACAGGTCAGCTTTGCCATTCTGGCGGCCGCAGCGTTTGCACTGCGCAAAAGGGCTGCCGCACATAAGAGGTTGATCCTGCTGGCGACCATCGTCATGATGGCGGCTGCGTTCTCGCGCTTTCCCGTGCAAATCGGGGGTCACGACAAGTTCGCACCCAACGCGATTTATCTGCTGCTTGGGTTGATGGTGTTGTATGACTTGTGGTCGCTTCATCGGGTGCATGGAGCGACTATTTGTGGCGCCCTGCTGATTCTCGCGTATTTGAATTTTGCCATACCAATCGGACATACAGCAGCGTGGCACCGGTTCGCTCTTTGGATGCAGTCGTTCAATCTGTGACTTAAGCTTGAGACCGCCAGGCATCGACCTGCATCCGCTTGGACCGGGGTCATCCAAGACACGTTTCTGGTACTCATTGAGCCGGGGTAACGCGCGATTCTCAGGATTACTCCCCGAAAACGCTGATGTCAGCGCGAGATATTCTCGACTTACGTTAAATCTCCGCCGGGACCACGCACCGGTTCCTGCAGGTGCCCTCTGCCTGATCGCCCTTCGACACCCGCGGCGGCCATTCTATTGATAGTGCGTACTCTGCCTGGCCCGTTCGACCCACCAGCCCGCAGCGTGAACAGACCGTGAAATCGCGCAACTTTGGAAATATTT
>PLST01000175.1:0-5226 GCA_003164255.1 Acidobacteriaceae bacterium
ACTTCGCGCGCCTTCCGCAACGACCAGCTCCCCCTGCTCTGCAAGGATCTCCACGACCTCACCGGCTATGACATGGTGCTCCCCATGAACTCCGGCACCGAGGCCGTTGAAACCGCCCTCAAAACCGCGCGCAAGTGGGGATACAAGGTCAAGGGAATCCCCGAAGGCCAGGCCGAAATCATCGTCTGCTCCGGCAACTTTCACGGCCGCACCATCACCATCGTCGGCTTCTCGTCTGACGATCAGTATCGCGACGGCTTCGGCCCCTTCGCGCCCGGCTTCAAAATCATCCCTTACGGCGATATCGATGCCCTGCGCCACGCCATCACGCCCAACACCTGCGCATTCCTCGTCGAGCCCATCCAGGGCGAGGCCGGCATCCAGATTCCTCCCGCCGGATTCCTTCGCCAGGCCGCCGAACTCTGCCGCGAGAATCGCGTCTTGCTCATGGCCGACGAAATCCAGTCCGGCCTGGGCCGCACCGGCAAGCTCTTCGCCTACATGCACGAAGGCATCACGCCCGACGTTCTCATCGTCGGCAAAGCCCTCGCCGGCGGCTTCTATCCCGTGTCAGCCGTCCTCGCCTCGCGCGAAATTCTCGGCGTCTTCAAGTCAGGCGACCACGGCAGCACCTTCGGCGGCAATCCCCTCGGCTGCGCCATCGCCCGCACCGCCCTGCGCGTCTTGATCGACGAAAAAATGGTCGAGCGCTCCGCCGAGCTAGGCGCCTGGTTCCTCGCCCGCCTGCAATCCATCAAGAGTCCCGCCATCAAACAGGTCCGCGGCCGCGGCTTGTGGATCGGCATCGAGCTCGCCCACCGCGCGCGCCCCTACTGCGAAGCCCTCAAGGAAGAAGGCGTCCTCTGCAAGGAAACCCACGATCACGTCATCCGCATCGCCCCGCCGCTCATCATCACCAGGGAAGAGCTCGACTGGGCTTACGACCGCATTGAAAAAGTAATCATCACCCTCGGCGCAAACTAGCATAAGGTCTCTGAAGTTCGCATACGAATTATGCTGTCATCTTGAGCACCTAAGTTGACTGTCATCTTGAGTGGAGTTTGGCCGCTTTTTGGCCAGACGGAATCGAAAGATCTGCAGTTGCTTTTCGCCCATCTCAACAACAATGCGGGTGCCCCCGGTCCCTCGCTTTTGGGGACCGGGGAAGAAGACCTTCAGCCCCCGCGAATGCTTTTAATCCTTGGCGCTCCCCGCCTTTTCTGAGAGAATTGCCCCCATCAAATGCGTGAGGTTCCTATGAACTACGGTCTCATGGCAGTTGCTGTGGTCTGCGCGTTCGTTGCCTACATGGCTTTGGGCGGAGCGATTTTCGCGGCGGTCCCTTCCCTGAAGGCAGAGTTTGCGAAATACCCCAAGGTCTACCGCTCGCATGAAGGGCAAATGAGCCACTTCCCCGTGGGAATGTTAGGCATCTTTCTTTCCATCTCGGTCATGTCTGTCCTTTACGCCATGGCTTATAAACCGGGATCGGGCTTGGCCTCGGGAGTCATCTTCGGAGTTTTGTTCAGCCTGTTTTACCTCGGTTCCTTCGTCCTCCACAATTACGCGAATCTGAACATCGGCCTCAGACTCACCGTGTTTTCAGCGGTCGCCTTCATACTGGAATGGACGGTGGTTGGCATTGTTCTGGGACTCGTCTATCGACCTAAGTAGCGAAGTGGTCCTCTCGAGCCGGGTGCCACATCCTCGGCCGTAGAGTGACTTTGTGATTCAGCCTGGCAAATGGGAGAACCAGCATCATGGATCGAGCGGCGTGTTTGAAGCGATGGCAAGCGAGTAGTGCAGCGGGAGTTCCCATCGTCGGCTGTGGTGCGGGCACAGGGATTTCCGCCAAATGTGCCGAGGCTGCAGAAGCGGATCTGATTATCATCTACAACTCCGGTCGCTACCGCATGGCCGGGCGCGGATCCCTGGCGGGGCTCATGCCTTATGGGGACGCGAACGCCATCGTTGTGGAGATGGCCCGTGAAGTTCTGCCCATCGTTCGCCAGACACCGGTATTGGCCGGCGTTTGTGGGACGGATCCTTTTCGCATCATGGATCTGTTTCTTCGCGACCTGAAGCAGATGGGCTTTTCCGGAGTGCAGAACTTTCCCACGGTGGGGCTGATCGATGGCAGCTTCCGCGAGAATCTCGAAGAAACCGGCATGGGATACGCCGGCGAAGTTGAGATGATTGCGCGAGCGCACGATCAGGACATGATTACCTGCCCGTACGTCTTCAATGAAGACGACGCGAAGGCAATGGCAAAGGCAGGCGCAGACCTTTTGATCGCTCACATGGGATTGACGACGAAAGGAACCATCGGCGCCAAAACAGCCCTGACTCTCGATCAATCGGTGGACCGCATTCAGGCCATCCGCGAAGCAGCCATCTCCATCCGGCCCGAGATTCTGGTGCTTTGCCACGGCGGCCCAATTGCCGAGCCCGAGGATGTTGAGTACGTCCTCAGCCGCACCAAAGGCGTCTGCGGATTCTTTGGCGCCTCGAGCATCGAGCGCCTGCCCACCGAGCGCGCCATTACCGAGCAGGTAAGGCACTTCAAGAATTTGAAGATCCAAATGGAGCACAGATAAAGGAGCAAGCATGTCAAAGCTCGCAGGCCGCCGTTTCGTATCACCCGCCTCCGTTGAAACCCAGGTCTTTGATTGGGGAACCATCAAGTGGCTCAGCGAACCGCGCGTCACAGGCACGGATCGCTTCACCATGGGTGTTGTCCTCTTGCAACCCGGTAAAGGCCACGT
The DNA here is from genome assembly GCA_003164255.1 of Acidobacteriaceae bacterium. Lineage (GTDB taxonomy): Bacteria > Acidobacteriota > Terriglobia > Terriglobales > Acidobacteriaceae > Telmatobacter. The sequence continues at coordinate 2,766 of PLST01000175.1, forward strand.
GCGCCACAACCACCCGGGAACAGAAGAAATCCTCTATGTGGTCTCCGGGCAAGGCCGGCAGATGATCGATATCGACGGTGAAGAGTGGGACGAGATCGGGGCCGGAGACATGATTCATATTCCCGCGGAAATCTACCATTCCACGGTGAACACCGGCTGGGAGCCCCTCAAGTTGGTTGCCGTCTATTCACCACCCGGCCCCGAAGCGCTTCTCCGTGCAATGCCGGAGTGCCGTGTGGTTGCCCCCGGCGAACTCCCGGAAAGTTGATGTCATGAGTCCCAAAACCGTTGCGCTGATCGGCACCTTCGATACCAAGGGTGAAGAGTTCTCCTTCCTGCGCGAGCGGATTGAGAGCGCGGGCCTGCGAACGCTGATGATCGATGCCGGCGTGCTTGGCTCTCCAGCATTTAAAGCTGACATCTCGCGAGAAGAAGTGGCCGCCGCGGCAAACGAAAGTCTCACCGCGCTAAGAACGGAAAGAGACCGCGGCCGAAGCGTCGCCGCCATGGCGGTCGGTGCCAAGGCGATACTCACGCGGCTTTTCGAGCAAGGTGCGATTCATGGAGTGGTTTCATTGGGTGGTTCTGCCGGTACGGCAATTGCGACTGCGGCCATGCGCGCGCTCCCTTACGGCTTCCCAAAGTTGATGGTTTCCACGGTAGCATCTGGCGACGTCAAGCCGTACGTGGGAATCTCCGACATTTGCATGATGCCTTCCGTGCTCGACATTGCTGGTTTGAATCACGTCTCCCGCCTGATCATCGGCAACGCCGCAGGCGCGATTTGCGGNNGTCACGGCCGCACGCCACGTCCTCGAGGAGAAAGGCTACGAAGTCCTGGTCTTTCACGCCACCGGAGCCGGCGGACAGGCGATGGAACAATTGATCGATGACGGCGCCATTCGAGCTGTCCTCGACATCACCACCACCGAGCTTGCAGATTTCGTGGTCGGCGGCGTCTTCAGCGCAGGACCGCACCGGCTCGAAGCCGCAGGCCGCAAGGGGATTCCTCAACTCGTCTGCCCGGGCGCGATCGATATGGTGAATTTCGGGCCTTTGGAAACCGTGCCCGCGCAGTTCAAGAGCCGCAACCTCTACGTTCACAACCCCAGCGTCACTCTGATGCGAACCACCCCGGAAGAGTGTGCGGAAATCGGCCGCTTCACAGCCACCAAGCTCAACAACGCAACCGGTCCCGTCACCGTCCTGATTCCTCTGCGAGGCGTTTCTGCCATCGACAAGATCGGCGGGCCGTTTTACTCCCAGGAGGCGCTCGACGCCTATCGCAGCGCCGTGAAATCGTCGCTCAACCCCACCGTCCGCCTCATCGAGCTTGACGCGCACATCAACGACGAAGAATTTGCGCGTGCTGCCGCCGATCTGCTGACAGAATCGATTAGTGCTTCAGGGGCATAGCCCTGCGAGTTCACCAACGGGCCGCGCCTAGCGGATAATCGCTGTCCACGGGCACCGTCTTGCCCTACACTCGTCTATGCAGTTCAGCACGCCCGATCCACGGTTCCCGCACCACTTCCCAAGCACTTTCATTTTTCCAACAAGGAGATTCCCCACCATGTTTACCCCAAAAGGAAAATTCGGCTGGTTCGAACTGATGACCAGCGACACCAAGGCAGCCGGCAAGTTCTACTCTGACGTCGTCGGCTGGACCACGAAGGACGTGTCCGGCGGCGGCATGCAGTACACCACCTTCAACCTCGGTGATGTCGGCATTGCGGGGATGTTGCATCTCCCCCAGCACACAGGCTGGATCGGCTACATCGCCGTCGATGACGTCGACGCCCACATCGAGAAGATTGTTGAAGCCGGCGGCAAGCTCTGGAAGCCCGCCACCGACGTTCCCGGCATGTTGCGCTTCGCCGTCATGAGTGACCCTCAGGGAGCAGCCATCGTCGTCTTTACGCCCAACCCCGCCATGGGAAATCCGGTCCGCCCCGCGCCGCCCGCTAACGGCACCATCGGCTGGCACGAGCTCTACACCACTGACATTGATGGCGCCTTCGACTTCTACAACAAGCTCTTCGGATGGACCAAGGTCAACGATATGGATATGGGCCCCATGGGCGTCTATCGCATCTTCGACGAGGGCGACCACAAGCAGATGGGCGACGGCGGCATGATGAACAAGCCACCCCAAATTCCCGTCGCTTGTTGGAACTTCTACTTTTGCGTCGACGCCATCGGCGCAGCCATCAAGCGGGTCGAGGCTGGCGGCGGCAAAGTCCTCAACGGTCCCCAACAGGTCCCCGGAGGCGGCTGGATCATCCAGGGCCAGGACCCGCAGGGAGCCATGTTCTCGCTGCTCAGCAACAACGAATAGATGAAGGCAGGGAGCAGCAAACAGAGAACAGGGAACAGGACGACGCGGTTCTATATTCGCGGAGGGAGCAGGGGCGGGGTACCCACAACGTGGGTCGGAGGCCCCTGAGTGAAGTGAGACGAT
>PLST01000175.1:5233-16610 GCA_003164255.1 Acidobacteriaceae bacterium
GTGTCAGGGCACGGATTCATCCGTGCCAAAAACCCGCCCCAAAACCCGAAGACCCATCCACGCGGCGAAGCCGCGCACAAACACCGCAGCCTCCAGCAAGGCTGAACGCCCCATGTGCCAGGGAGCCCCCACGAACTCGGGGTCCCTAAAGAACGATTTCTGTTCGTTGGGGTGAAGGCACTGGCCCCCGTCCCTGAGACGAAGCTCCCACTCCTGACACCTGCAATCGAAAGCAGCAATCTCCGCGGAAGCGGCGATTTGCCCAGAACCAGGCCCAGCACGCGAAAACATCCCACGAGCCGACATCACGGGATCGATCTCGCCACAAAAGCTATCAGCGATTGCTTTTGATATCGTTGCTCTGCATTCTAGAGACGGAACGGTTGCGTTGAATTTGTGGGACGTCCCATCGCCGCCTGGAGATTTTCATCGGGAATCATATCCGGAGAACTCCAAATATCCTGTCACCTCTTCATCTTGCCCAGGTACTTATACGATGAGGCATAGAGATGACCACGAAAGCATCAAGCAACAATGACGCGCAACTGGTGGAATGCACTCTGGCTGGCGATCGCGCCGCGTTTACAACCATTGTCAAGCGGTACCAGTCCCTGGTTTGCTCCATCACTTACAATGCCACCGGAAGCTTGAGTCTGAGTGAAGATCTGGCGCAGGACGCGTTTCTTGCCGCGTGGAAACAGCTCTCAGAACTGCGCGAGCCCGCGAGGCTCCGGTCCTGGTTGTGCGGCATCACGCGGTTCCTGGTCGGCAAGGAATTCCGGCGACAGGGCCGTGAGCCACTGCACGCCGCCGAGCCACTGGAAGAAATCCAGGAGCCGTCCTCGCCTGAGGCATCGCCCCTTTTACAAGCAGTCAGCCGGGAAGAGGAAGCGATCCTGTGGCGAGCACTGGAACGGATTCCCGATACTTACCGCGAGCCGCTGATCCTGTTCTATCGCGAAGAGAAGTCGATTGAGCGCGTGGCAGCCGAACTGGAGCTGAGCGAGGACGCGGTGAAGCAAAGGCTCTCGCGGGGGCGCAAGCTGCTGCACGAAGAGGTGGTTGCGTTTGTTGAAGGAACGCTGAGCAGGACCGCGCCCGGACAGAGCTTCTCGAATGCGGTGCTGGCGATGCTTCCGGCTGTTCCTGCGGCAACCGTGGGTGCGGGCCTAGCGGGAAAAAGCGCGGCCATGGCCAAGTCGGGGTCGATGACCGCATGGCTGGCTCCGCTGACGCCGTTTTTGGGCGTGTTCGCCGCGATGATGGTGAACTGGATTTCCGTGCGGTCGGCGCCGACCGCGCGTGAACGCCGTTTCCAGCGCCTCTGGCTCAGTTGTTTCTGGACATTTGTGCTGGGCTGGGTCGAGGCCGGGCAATTTGCCGTACGGGCTCTGCGCCACGGATATGCGTGGAGCGAACCCACCTATTGTGCAGTGATGGTGGCCTTCTGGTGGTTCTACGCGATGGTGTGCGGGACATTCGTCGTACTCTTTTTGCGCCGGACTGTGGCGATGCGGCGCCAGATAGCGCAGGAGCCTGGGACGCCGGAGAGCAGCGGAGCTCCCACGACTCTTGCCACAAGGGTTGTGATGGTGGCTGGGATCTACGTGGCGATGTTCTCCGCGCTGATCTATCTGGCGTTCAAGGCCCACGACTGGCTCGCCTGTACCATTCTGTCGGGAGCGATGGTTGTGTTGTGCGGGTGGAATTTGATCTATGTGAGCTGCCGGGATGCCCTGGCAGGCACGAAGGCGGCAGCGCGGGGACTGGTGCTGGGATTTGCGGTAATTCTGACGGTACTGAGTTGGCGGATGGAAGGCTGGTTGGCTGTCTTTCGGGGTATCGACTTGGCCGGGATGCATGGGCTGCTGCCGGCGTGGATGATTCCGTCGGCGACACTGGCGCTGGTGACTTGGATTGGGGTGGTGGCGGCTTTGACGAGACCGCACCGCGCCGATAGGTAACATGACCGAATTCGACAACAGTATGAGACGGTTCAGGTGTCTCAATGCGCCCGGATCAATCGGTCCTCAGCGAAGCGGAGAGGATCGGGAACGATAAAACGCCCTGGCGTCCCGGAGGCGAGTTCACCGGTTGCCCCGGCCCGGATCTCGAAACTCGGAATCGATACCAGCCCACCCGAGCCTCGTCCCCTTGTTCCCTCGGCCCCTCGGTCCCCGGTGCCCTGACCCCTGATCCCGACCCCTGACCCCTGATCTCTGATCTCTGACCCCTGACCACTGTCTCCACGTGATCCAAATCACGAAAACCGCCGAAAACCGCGCGCAAAAAGCCGCAAAAACTCGTCAAAATCCGTCTTTTTTTGCACATTAACCCAACACGCGTCGTGGTGGTCCTGGCCGATCCGCTCCAAACCATTCATGTGGTCTACGACGAATGCAGCCCCTCAAACGCAACAAGCCTAACCCTCGCGTCCAGGCTGGAGTTTTCGAGAAGAATCGTCGCGGTGGTCCTCGTCGCTTTATTAAGTGTCGTGAAAATGCGCGCACCACAAAATCCGGTCCCTTGTTCCCTTGGTCCCTCGGTCCCTGCTCCGTGTTCCCTGTTCCCTGNNTGTTCCCTGATCCCTGTTCCCTGGCAGCTTCCAGCTGCCACTCACTTCCCCAGCGGAAACACCTCAAAGTCCCGCACGCGCGCTGGTTCCGACCCGGGAGGGACCGGGGTCATGTAGAAGTCAACGCCTGTGCTGCCTGCAGATGGGAAGATCAGGCTTGAAAGCACGGTCTCGCCGTCTTCTGCAAACACCTCAACAGAGTTCTCATCGACCACAATGTCGAACCGCGTGGTCTGCGCCTGCGAGTGCCTCATGGGCGCCGTCATGCGCGCGGGAAACTCGGGCGACCAGTCGGTTTTTCCCGAGCGGGTGCGATCGACGAAAATCTGTCCCTTCTCCGTATCGATGCCCACGATGGTTTCTTCCAGCGCACGCTCGTTCGGCTCATTCGAACTGCGCCGTAGCCGCAGGCCCGCCTCGGCGGCCTCGCCGGGATCGAGCTCAAACCGCAACTCGAACACACGGCCGGGCGCTTTGCCCTTGGCCAGGCGCGCATTCGCTTCTTCGATGGTCTGGTACTGCGGCGCGCCAAACATCGCACGATATTTCTGGTGCGCCGCGACCGACAGCACCGGCTTCTGCACCAGCGCGAGGGGCTCTTGGCCCGGCGTCGGCGCAGGATGCGTCGGCGGCTGGCGCAGCGAAAGCGCGCGCGGCACCGTCATTTCGCCGCGTCCCGGCAGCGACGGCAGCTTCGCGGCATACTGCCAGTTATCCATCCACGCAATCCACAGCCGGTCGTGATCCGGTGCAAGATTTGAAAACGATGTGGAGGCATAAAAATCCTTGCCCCAGTCCGCCCAGTGCGTGCCGGAGTCAGGATGATCCAGGTTGAAGCGCGAGCCGTCAAACATTCCCACAAAGTACTGGTCGGCTGATCCGCCGTTCGGTCCGCCCGCACTTACATTCACGCTCAGCACCCAGCGGTTTTCTTGGTAGTTGCCGTTGTAGTCGCGCACCGGGAGCTCAAACAGGTCGGGGCACTCCCATTCGCCTGCGACCGCGCCTGACGGGCCAAACTCGCCCGCCGCCTGCCACTGGCGCAGATTGGCAGAGCGGTAGAAACGTACCTTGTGATCATTAGGAAGCGCCACCACCATCACCCAGCTCGAGCTCGCCGCATGCCAAAACACCTTGGGGTCGCGAAAAGCCTTCAGGCCCAGGTCGATGACCGGATTCCCCGCAAACTTGGTCCAGGTCGTGCCCGCGTCCGTGCTGTACGCGATGTTCTGCGTCTGCTTCTCCTGCGAGTTGCCGGTGTAGATTGCCACCATGCATCCCGGCGATTTCTGTCCTGCCGGTGCGCACAGGCCGCTGGTATTGTCGCGGTCCTCCACGGTCGATCCAGAGAAGATGGCCACTCCGTTTTCTTCGCGCAGCGCCACGGGTAACACCTTCCACTGCAACAAGTCGGCGGAAACCGCATGACCCCAACTCATATGTCCCCACTGGTCGCCGAAGGGATTGAGCTGAAAGAACAGATGGTATTGGCCGTTCAAAAAAATCGGCCCGTTGGGATCGTTGATCCAATTGGGAGGCGCGCTGAAGTGCAGTTGCGGCTGCCAGTCGGGGGCTGCGGGCTGTTGCGCGTTGGCTTGCGCCGCGAAAATAAGTGCAAAGGCAATTAGCAATATTCGGGAAAGTCGAGTCATGAACCTTGGTCTGCTGTGACGAGAGATTTTGATGGTCGCGGATGCACACGCCCGAACCGTAGCGTCCCGGTGCGTGTAAATCCATTGTAGCGATTAGACTGGAGTGGAGTATCGACCCATGAAAGACTCTATCCACGTTTCCAAAGAAAACTACTTAAAGGCCATCCTCGAAGCCGAGGCGGAGGGCCACCAGGTGATCCCTGCCGTGCTGGCTCACTGGCTTGAGGTTTCGGCCCCGGCCGTGACCATGGCGCTGAAGCGGCTCAAACGCGACGGTCTGGTGGAAGTGGGCGCGGACGGCATCGTGCGGCTCACGGCTGAGGGACGCGAGGCGGCGTATCGCACGGCCCTGCGCCATCACCTCATCGAGCGCATGCTCAGTGAGATCTTCGGGATGGAGTGGCACGAGATTCACGAAGAGGCCGAGCGCCTGGAACATGCCGTGTCGCCCGGTTTTGAAAGCAAGCTTCGCGAGAAGCTGGGCGAAGGCGGCGCCTGCCCGCATGGAAACGCCGTACTGCCGGAAAATCCGAAAGAAAGAAAGCGGCGCGGCGAGGTTCCCCTGTCTGAGGCCTTGGAAGGCAAGCGCTACACGGTCACCAGCCTCCAGGAACGGGACCCAAAGCTGCTTCTGTTTCTTCACCAGGCGGGTATCGGGCCGGGCAAGAGCCTGAAAGTCACGAGCCAGAACTACGATCAAACCGTTTCAATCGAGCTATCTACTGGAAGCTGCATCCTGGGCCGCCCGGCTGCGGCTGCGGTTTGGCTGGCGGCCGGAGCACGATCGTAATACACCATAAGAAAAATCATTAACTATAATTAAATAACTGTGCAATACTTGGGTTGACGGAGCATCTTGGATCCGGCCCCGCGCCCATGGCAACTGAACTCAGTATCTTTACGGAGCCCATAGAGCCCTCGCTGCCCGAGGTGCATTCCAGCGTTCAGGTTTCGCGCTCGCCCATCTACTGGCGACGGCTGCTCGGCTTTCTCGGCCCAGGATTCCTGATCTCAGTGGGGTACATGGACCCCGGCAACTGGGCCACGGATATCGCCGGCGGCTCGCGCTTTGGGTACACGCTGCTGTTTGTCATCATGGCGTCAAACCTGATGGCGATCCTGCTGCAAAGTTTGAGCCTGAAGCTGGGCGTGGCCACGGAGCGCGACCTGGCCCAGATTTGCCACGAAGCCTACGGTCGCAGGGTGAGCTTTGCTCTGTGGGTGGGCGCCGAGATTGCGATTGCGGCCTGCGATCTTGCCGAGGTGATCGGGTCGGCCATCGCGCTGAACCTGCTTTTTCACATTCCGCTCCTCTATGGCGTGCTCATCACCGGCCTCGATGTGCTGCTGATTCTGCTGTTGCAGCGTTGGGGATTCCGCTACGTGGAGGCGCTGGTGATCGCGCTGATCGCGACGATTATTGGAATGTTCGGCGTGCAGATGTTTCTCTCGCGGCCGGAATTCTGGCCGGTGCTGCGCAATCTGTTTGACCCTTCGCCGTCGATAGTGACGAATCCCGACATGCTCTACATTGCCATCGGAATCCTCGGTGCGACGGTGATGCCGCACAATCTTTACCTTCATTCGTCCATTGTGCAGAGCCGGAATTACGAGCGGACCCCGAAGGGCAAGCGCGAAGCCATCTTTTTTGCCAATGTGGACTCAGCGCTGGCGCTCACTTTGGCGCTGTTTGTGAACGCGGCAATCCTGATTGTGGCGGCCGCGGTCTTTTATCGCCGCGGGCTTTTTGACGTTGCAGCCATCGAGGATGCCTACAAACTGCTGAGCCCGCTGCTCGGCGCTGCCGGCGCCAGCACGCTGTTTGCCGTGGCGCTGCTGGCAAGCGGCCAAAACTCCTCGATTACCGGCACGCTGGCCGGACAGGTGGTGATGGAAGGATTCATCCATCTGAAAGTTTCGCCGTGGTTGCGGAGAATGATCACGCGCACACTGGCGATCATTCCTACGATCATCGTTGTGGCCATCAACGGTGAGCGGGGAACGGAAAAGCTGCTGATCCTGAGCCAGGTGATCTTATCGCTGCAGCTCAGCTTCGCGGTGGTGCCGCTGGTGATGTTTACGAGCAGCCGCAAATGGATGGGCGAGTTTGTGAATCCGCGCTGGCTGAAGGCGCTGGCATGGTTCACAGCAGTGCTGATTGCCGGGCTGAATGCCTGGCTGCTGATTGAAACCGCAATGGGACGCTGAACGCCGGATTCCCCTCGGAGGTTCGCATGGTGCGTGTAGTTCGGATCCGGTATAGCTATCTCTTTTTTCTGATATTAACCATCATTAATTCCACTTCAGTCCGGGGCCAGAGTGGAACATCGAGCGCAATCTCAGGAACCGTAACGGACCCGACAGGTGCGGCGCTCGCCAATGCCGCCATCACGGCCAATGAGGTCGATACCAAGGCCGGCCGCTCTGTGCAAACCGACCAAAATGGCCGTTTCCTGTTCTCTCAGGTCAATCCTGGAATCTACACTGTCACCGTTGCAGCAACGGGCTTTGCCCAGCAAACCTCGCGGCCCATTGTGGTCGAAGTTGGCCGCACGGCGACACTCAGCTTCAATCTTTTCGTCTCGGCAGCCTTGCAGACGGTTGAGGTCGATGCCCAGCAGACGTTGCTCACTCTTGAAAATCCCAACACCACCACCACCGTCGAATCAAAAACCATTTCCAATCTGCCCAATGCCGGCTCTGACATCACCTTCATCGCCCAGTTTGCCCCCGGAGCATTGATGAACACCGCGGGCTCCTCCAACGACTCCAAAGGCCCGGGCGGCTATGGCAATGTCGAGTTCAATGGCCTTCCCGCCACGTCAAACGGCTACATCCTCGACGGCTACGACACCAACGATCCCTGGCTCGGCCTCAACATAGGCCTCTCTACCAACCTGGTGCTCGGCCTCGATGCCGTTGATCAGGCCACCGTCAACACCAATTCCTACTCCGTCGATCAGGGACGATATGGCGCTTCTCAGGTGAACTACTTCACCAAGACCGGGACCAACAAAATTCACGGCGACGTCTATGAACTCTGGGATGGTTCGCTCTTCAGCGCGGAAGACTACTTTCTCCACGCCAACGACACGCCAGGCAACATTACCCCCAAGCCGCGCTCCAATGTGAACCACTTCGGCTACGGAGTGGGTGGGCCTCTTCGAAAAGACAAGCTCTTCTTCTTTACAGCCTATGAGGGCGTCCGCATCGCGCTTCCCATCGTTACCCAGGCCGTAGTGCCCACGCCTGCGTATCAGCAATACGTGCTCAACCAGCTCCCTGTCGGAGGCGTAGACCCCGTCACTGGAATCAATCTCCCTCCGGAGCCTGCCGAGGTACCCTTCTATCGATCGATCTTTGCCCTCTACACCAACACTGCGGGAACCGCCATCCCTGTCGACTCTTGCCCCATTGCGAACGGCCTCGGCTGCGCCAACCGGCGCGAGGAGTCGCTTCAGAACAGCGACCACGAAACTGTGTCCGTCGTCAAAATCGATCACACCATCAACAGCGCCAACACCGTCTGGTACCGCTTTCAGTCGGACACAGGCCTGCAGGCCGCTTACACCGATCCCATCAATTCCATCTTCAACTCCTACTCTCCGCAGCCGCAGTACACTCTTGTCTCGGGCTACACGCACATCTTCCGTCCCAATCTCGTGAATCAGTTCAATCCCGGCATGAGTTGGTACTCGAGCATTTTTGAGCCCAACAACTACGCACAGGTCCTCAGTACTTTCCCGATGGTGCTCGCCGCAGGCAGCAATGAAGCTCCCTTTACCACGATCGGCGGCGATGACAACACCCTTCCCCAGGGCCGCAAGGTGACGCAATGGCAGGTCAATGACAATCTCGACTGGATACGTGGCAAGCAGGAATTTCGCTTCGGCATTAATACTCGTCGTGTCGACGTAAGCGACTTCGATTTGGGCGACGGTAGCGTGTCCACCGCCGTCTATAACGATTTAGCTGAGTTCACGTACGGCGCAGCCTATACGGAGAGCTGGACGTTTCCCGTTTCCTTCAACGAGCGCATGGCCGTCGGCAATCTCGACCTCTATGCAATGGATACCTATAAACCCAGGCCCAAAGCGACGTTCATCGTCGGAATGCGGACCACATGGAATACCAACCCCGCGAATCGGCAGAATCTCTTCGCACGCCCAGCCGGATCGTTCATCGATCTTTCGCACAACGTGAACCAGCCACTCGATCAAGCGATTCAGACCGGCGTGAGCACTCTGTTTCCCTCCACACCATTGCTGGTCTGGCAGCCCCGCGTGTCTCTCGCCTACCAGGTTAGACCGGCAACAGTGCTTCATCTCGGCTTCGGCGTCTTCAACGACATCATTCCCGCCCAGATTGCCGATCTCGCCGCCACGAACGCTCCCTACGCACCCACCTTTGTCGGCGGCATCGGCGGCCAGGTGGGCGGCGTTGCCATCGCATCGGGCGTCGCCAATAGCGCTGCCGGTGCGGCCTCCGCCGCTAATCAACAGTTCCAGTCACTGTTCAAATCCGGTGCGCCGCCGTGTGCAGGAATCACCTCCGGCGAGCCAACTTGCCCTCTTGCCGTCAGCCTCAACACCTTCCCCACAGGCACCCTCAAAACGCCGTATTACTACCAGTACAACCTTGGCATTGAGCAGAAATTAAATGCGCACGGCGCCGTTCGCATCGGCTATGTCGGCACTCGCGGCCTCCACGAGCCGTTTCAGGTTGGCCTCAACGGCTATCAGACCGTCTGCTCCGGATGTTTCGAGCCCTATCCCTACGCGCAGCCCCTCGACCAGCGCTTCGGCAATGTCAACGAATTCCGCACCGACGCCAGCAGCAATTACAACGGCCTGCAGACCAGTCTCACTGAGCAGTTCCACGCTCTCACCCTCAATGCAAACTACACATTCAGTCATTGTCTCGATGAAATCTCCAATGGCGGCTTGCTCCCCTTTTCGACGCAGGGCATTCTCACTCCGCTCCCCGGCGAGTTAAGGAACCAATACAGCAACTGCGATTACGACGTACGTCAGAACCTTTCGGCATACGGCATCTACCAGATTCCTTTCGCATCCAGCCACGCCGCGCTGCGTGCTCTCTTTCGCGGCTGGTCGTTCTCTGAAACAGCCTTCCTGCACTCCGGCCTTCCGTTCTCCGTCCTCAGCCAGCCGTACACGGCCAGCGGCAAGGGCGTATTCCAGGCCAACGGGCCGCAGTTCGCCCGCCGCGTCCCCGGCGTGCCGGTCTATCAGAAAACCGCAATTCCTGGTGTTACCCTCACCGGAAAACAATGGCTCAACCCCAACGCATTTATCTCCGTGATCGATCCAGCCACCGGCGACTGCACTGGAGTCGGTCCTGGCGGGTCTGACACACCAGCCCTCTGCCAGTTCGGCGACTCCGGCCGAGACACCGTCCGCGGACCGCATTTCACCGACTCCGACATCTATCTCTCGCGCAGGTTTCACCTCTGGGAACAAAGTTCTCTGCGCTTTGATGTGCAAATGTTCAACGCCTTCGATCATCCCAACTTCGCGCTGCCCAGCAGCGTGGAGGCCGGAGTTCCGGGCAACATTCCGCCCTCTTTCGGGACTCTGCAAAGCTCCATCTCGCCACCAACGGGATTGCTGGGTGTGGGCCTGGGCGGAGACAGCTCACCACGCATGGTTGCATTTCAGGCCAGGATCGAGTTCTGACATCAGCTAGTATGGAAGCGATGCATGTTCTTTCGGCAACCGAGATGCAGACCTGCGACCGCGCCACCTCAGAGCGGTTCGGGGTAGCGTCGATTGATTTGATGCGGGCCGCAGCTGCGGCCGTGGCGGCGTTTGCGCGCAGGCAGTTCCCTCAGGCGCAGCGTGTGACCGTGCTGTGCGGGACGGGCAACAACGGCGGCGATGGGATGATGGCCGCTCGGCTGCTGGCGCATGCAGGCCTCGACGTGGCGACGCTGTTGCTGGGCTCGCCTGACAAGCTGACCGGCGACGCGGCCAAGGCGTGGCAGGAGTTGAATGGCCCTGAGCAGAGCGAATCAAAGAGCAGCACGATCTACATTGTGGCCACTGAAGAAGACCTGGCGCAACGCGAAGCCAATTTGCACGCCGATCTGATTCTGGATGCAGTGGTGGGAACGGGATTCAAGCCTCCATTGAAAGGGCTGGCCCTGGCGGCGCACGAGTGGCTCAAGGCCAGGAAGGGGCCCGTTCTCGCAGTCGATCTGCCATCAGGCTGGCCAGCCGACGAAACCGGCGCGCGCCTGAGCGAGCCGGTATTCCCGGCAGACGCGGTGATTACCTTTTCCGCGCCCAAGCCGGCGCATGTGTTCGGCCTTTTGACCAGAGCCTGGAACCAGCCCGTGGTGGTGGCGCCCATCGGCTCGCCTGAGGAGGCGATTGTCTCTGAACTCAACTTGGAATGGGCCGGTTCCGCGATGGAACTGGTGCACTCACCCCGCAGCGCGACCGCCAACAANNGTCACCGCGGCGGTTCCGGCGAAGGCCATGTCGGTGGTGTCGCTGATTGCGCCCGAATTGATGACGTGGCCGCTTGAGGCAACCGGTTCAGGATGCATTTCTGACTCGAATCTCGCGCCCGGACGCCTGGCGCAGCTGCTCGAAGACAAATCGGTGCTGGCCATCGGGCCGGGGCTTGGCCGGTCAAATGAAACTGCGAACTTTACTCGGGAGTTGCTGGCGGCCACCAGGATTCCAGCGGTCATCGACGCGGATGCCTTGAATATTCTGGCCGAGAACCCTGACCAGTTAGCCGAATTAGCCAAAGGCAGAACCGTGGTGCTGACACCTCACCCCGGTGAAATGGCGCGGCTCGCGGGAACGACGGTGACTGAGGTGCAGGCGCATCGGCTTGAGACCGCGCTTGCGTTTGCGGTGCGCCATGGGCTCACTGTGGTGCTGAAGGGCGCACGGACCATCGTTGCGCACGCGAACGGTCGCGTCGCCGTGAATACCTCGGGCAATCCGGGGATGGCGAAGGGCGGCAGCGGCGACTTGTTGACCGGATTGATCGCCGGCATGCTGGCGCAGTTTCCGGGCGAGGCGGCGCGCGCCGTGGAAGCCGCAGTCTATCTGCACGGACTGGCAGCGGATCTGGCGGTGCGCGCCGGCGATGAGCATACGCTGCTGGCCACGCA
>PLST01000175.1:16719-17347 GCA_003164255.1 Acidobacteriaceae bacterium
GCGGCCGAGGCCGACGAGGTTACCAGCCCCACTTTCACGCTGCTGCACGAGTACGATGGCGCGCTCAACGGCAAAACGGTGAAGCTGTATCACCTGGACGTGTACCGCCTTGAAGGCGAACGGCAACTGGAGACACTTGGGCTTGAGGAGTTGCTCACGCCCGATGCGCTGGTGCTGGTGGAATGGGGCGATAAATTCAAAAGCATTCGCAAGCGGGCCACTGGCGAGATTGCGATCACTGCAACTGGCGGCGATGCGCGCAAGATCACGGTCACGCTGAAAGAGTAAGCACCTGCTGTGCGGCAGACGCGGCGTTCGCCGCAGTTTTTTGACGTGTGTGCGCGAGGTTCAAGCGCATTGCTCAAGAAAAATCCGGTGACACAATGAATCGCATTCCGTTTGATCAAGTGCAGCAGACGCTCAAGAGCGTTCTGGAAAAGCTGGGCATGAGTGCCAAGCGCTCGCAGGTATGCGCGCGGCTGTTTTGCGAGACCACGCGCGACGGCGTGTATACGCACGGGATTAATCGTTTTCCCCGTTTTGTTGAGACCATTCGCAATGGCAAGGTGGATGTGAAGGCCGAGCCCAAACGCGTGAGCGGGCACGGCGCGCTGGAGCGCTGGGATGG
>PLST01000068.1 GCA_003164255.1 Acidobacteriaceae bacterium
CATCCAGCGCATCGATGAGCAAGATAGCGGGGTGATCCCCATCCCATTGATTCAGGACGTCCAGCACTGGATGATCGAGATTGAGTTCGTCACGAAGCTGTGAGATGCTCGACAACTCCAATTTGTCGATTGCCAGGCACAGGACGTCGCGCTCCGCAGCAACGAGGCGCGAGCCGGCTTCGTAAACGACCCCAGACTTTCCTGCGCCTGGTAGCCCCACAATTACACAGGAAGACTGCTCGGCAGCGCGAAGGAGTTGCGGAATCGCTGGCCGATCAATCTGCAGATCGGCCCCACCAAAGCGGATGCGGGACAAGTCGGCCAGCATCCCCAACGTCGCCTTTGTATGATTTCGCAGTTTCTCAATGTCCGATCGGAAGCCCCACTGCGGTTGAAGTTGAACTCCCTCGCCGCGCAGAGTGCTGCGAAGCGAGGTTACCGAAAACCCGGTCCGTTCGACCGCCGCTCTGGAGCAAACAATCACTAGCGAGTTCCATGCCAGGTGTTCCTGCGCGCTAGGTGCCAGAACCACGGTACGCAACTCCGTCTTTGCCTCTCTCTCGTCTCTCTGGCCAGGGCCGACATCCAGCACTTCGATATCGAACAACGTGAGAAACGTTAGTTGTTCCGGTTCTGTCGGCAATTGACCGGTCTCCAGCTGCCACTCCCGCTGTAAGTGGGACAGGACAATCGTGAGCGCACGGGATTCCTGAGCCGTCCTGGCTGCATCGGCGAGGCTCTGCGCCGGTGCCAGGCCGGGAACTCTCCGAAGGACACTCCGGAGGTGCTTCGTCAGGGGTGCGCCAGATTCCGAGGATGTTACCAGAACGAGCCGGTCGGAGCGCGGATTGAGAATCCTGGACCATGGCCTTTTCCCAGATTCATCCGCAGAAGTGAGCTGCCGGACCGCCTGGTTAATGGCGGAAGCGAGATGTGAGTTCGCGAGCGATGAGAGCGACAGGGATCGTTTGGCCTGAAGAAACCCATAGCTACCGGATTCCGTTCCCACCAACAGATCGTCTACGGACACTGCGGTTTCCGCAGCAAAGTAAATCAGCTTACCCTTCGGGCCGATGGGATCGGGCGAGCCCTCCGACAACATCTTGGTAACCAGCCAGGCGGCAACCTGATCTTGGTACGCAGCGCCGCCATGCATTGCCGAACCACCTGCAGATGAATCCCTCATTGGCATCGATCTCGTCTTACCTCGCCCTGTCAGACCGGAGTCCCTATTGCTCCAACCCTCTAGGATATTCCCCGACAGTGACTGATAGGCTTTCTGCGAAGATGCAATCCAAACGCTTGAGGTCCATCAGGCTGGTGCCCGACCGGTCATCACGCACTCAATAAAGCCGAGGGATTCGTGTTCCACTAGGCAGGCAACAGACGACTTGAATTCTTTCAGAACGGTGTGTTCGTGCTGGTCTCCGGTCCGCGCGATGAGCTTCTGATCCTCGGTCTCTTGGTTGGGCGCCACCGCGTCGCGGTTCTCCAAGTAATACCGGTCCATCCACGATGTGAACGGCGATTGAGCATAGCGAACGAGATCGCTGGGAGAGTAAATTATCTGGTTCCCATGTCTTTTCATTGTTTGGACGGTCTTCCGCAGAAATTACGCTCAGAGTATAGACCCTTCATTGAAGAGACACCATGGGCCAGCTCCGATTCATAACCATCCTGGATTCACAGATCGCACGGCTCGAATGTGCCGGAAATAGCAACGGTCACCGGTTACACCGACATCGTCCCGATCACATCAATCCGCGCGGCGGCGCCTAGCGAGACGACCATCCTGAAAACATCCAGGCTGTCCATTGGTGGTGTAATGGGGAAAAGGGATCGAGCAGAGGGTGATCTCTGGCCAGTGCGCTATATTTCTCTCGCTCCATGACCGGATAGATCCTGAAACCCGCAAACGTGATCCACATCACGCTGGGATAAAGAAGTTGCCTTGGGCGTTTATGGGGAGTAATCCTGCGAATTGGGCCTAAGCTAGGTAGATTCGCATGACGGACGATCTGGTAACGATTATCTGGACAGGCTTAGGATGAATGGATGCCACAGCCTCCGCGCAATCGAAAAGACCACTACGTTCCGCAGGGATACCTTAAGGGCTTCATCGATCCGGCGCGCGTTGCAAACGACCGGCCGCTCTGGTGCCTTAATAAGCCGCGAAACATATGGGAGCGGAAATCCACCAAGCAGATTTGCCACGTCGTCGGGATGTATGACTTCTCGAATGACGCAATCGATGCCGAGCACGCTGACGTAACGTTCAAAAGCATGGAGGATGGCTTTCCGACAATTCGGGACCAGCTACGGGAGGTCAATTTCGGCAGCTGGCGACATGACCTGCCGTTTCTTCGGTCCTACATGGAGATGATCAGGGTTCGTTCTCCCCTTTACTTCGAGGAGCAGGGGCAAGCGGTTGCCGATTCCTTTCTTGGCCGGGTTGTGACGGTCGACGAAGGTGGCCGAAAGATCGTCTATGACAATAGCCATCCGCTTACCGAGGATGAAGTTCACGATCACACCCTGGTCACGATGCGGGAGGAATTCCGAAAAGGGTCTCCCTGGATGGAGGACTTCCACTGGCAGATCAGAACCACTTTCGATTCTCGTAACCCGGTAATCACTTCCGAAAGCCCCTTGTTCGTGAAGATCAACCGCCCCGGCTTCCATGGACCGATAACCGATGAGGCGTTGAGAGACCCGGCCACGGAAGTGTACTTTCCGCTCTGCTGGGAGGCATGTCTTGTCGGCCGACTGGCTCCCTTCGAAGCTGACGTGAGGCCTTTCGCGCAAACCGACCTGGATGAGTTGCGGCACATGATGGCGGAAATGGCGCCAGAGTTTGTGGTCGCACCGCAGGTCCTTCATGGGTTGCTTCTTGATGGAAGACCTGCGCCTAGGGTCGCAACGAGAAAGTAAGTGGCATAGCGCGTAAATGGCGTGCCCCACGGCTCGGGCTCTACTCGCATCACTTGCCGACCCGCTGAACGCCCGGGACCTTCAGGTAACGATCCAGTCGCAAAGGGCGTCTAGCAGGACCGATCCGCGACATGAGTGCTTTTGAGTCATCTCAGGTCCTCAATGGCGAGTGGCTAGGGGCACCCGGACTCTGGCTTGGGGAAATTGGCCACCTGCCATGAGCTGCCTCTAAACTGAGGAAGAGAGGCAAAAGATCATGCCAAAAGAGCCAGAAGAGACTGACGTTTTGGTTCCATTTGAGATCGCGAACTTTCCTGCCGAATATCGCCAATATTACGGCACGAAGCGCCACAACCTGTTCGCCATGATTCAAAAGCACCCAGAGATGTGGCACTACTTTACCTTGCTCGACGAGATCCTGTTTCGCGAGATCGACGATCTGCAGGTTTCAAGAGACCTCGATAAGCACTTGCCGCGCGCGTTCTACATAAACGCTCACGCTAAGATCAGGATCGCGATGGAGCTTGCCTTCCAGGGCTGTATGCAGGAGTGCCGATCGGTTTTGCGCGACGCCGTTGAATGGACCGCATATGCGCATTACATGATGACCGACCCAGCTCTGCAAATGATTTGGTGGGAGCAGGATGACCCCGCGGGGAAGGCTCTTTTTCACGAGAAGTTCGTCCATAAGAAGAAGTTCACTGTTTTTGCCGGTCAGGAGGAACTTCACGAGAAGTTCGGAGAGCTTTCAGAAGGCGGGTCGCACCCTACGCCTCAGTCGATGTACAGCCGGATCATATATACCGACACCCCGACAGAAAGGGGAATGCAGGTCTACTATTCAGGGGTTCCTGACGAAACGGCATGGGCAATAGAATTGTT
>PLST01000518.1 GCA_003164255.1 Acidobacteriaceae bacterium
ACCACGACATTGCGAGCCGTAATTAAAAAGGAGGATGAATCGGAATGATCGCCAAACAGGTCTGCGCGGGGAGTGTACATGATCGCCAAGGTCCAACCGAGCAAGCAGAAGTCGAGAAGCAGTTTTAAGCGACTGCTGAACTACCTCACCAAAGAGGCTGACCCGGAGACCGGAGAGACTCTGCTTCGAGGCGAAGCCGTATTGTCGAACAACCTTGTTGGTATCGACACAGCGGCAGCGGAGATGAAAGCCGTCGAATCTCTGAACCTACGTTGCGACGATGCAGTGTGCCATTACGAACTTGCGTGGCCCCCAGGCGAACGGCCTACTCGCGCACAATGGATTGATGCTGCGGAATACACCCTGGACCAACTTGGCTACAAGGACCACCAATACGTTGTTGTCGCCCACGACGACAAGAAGCATTTCCATATTCACATTATGCTGAATAAGGTCCATCCCGAAACGTACAAAGCCCACACACCGTATCGAAACTGGATTACTCTTGACGCGGGAGTACGCTCGCTCGAAGCAAAGTATGGTTGGTCCCACACAGCCGGCCCGACCCGCTGGGACGAGGCCACACAGAAGGCTGTGCGAACATCCCGATCCGAGCGCAATGAGTCCAGGTCGATTCAAGACCAGGCGAATGGTGCCGCCGCCCGGTACGAGCATTATCACGATGAGGAGTCCCTCCAGACCTATGTGCGCCGGGAAGTTGCTCCGCGTGTACGAA
Organism: Acidobacteriaceae bacterium; assembly: GCA_003164255.1. Taxonomy (GTDB): domain Bacteria; phylum Acidobacteriota; class Terriglobia; order Terriglobales; family Acidobacteriaceae; genus Telmatobacter. The sequence continues at coordinate 737 of PLST01000518.1, forward strand.
CGCTGCTAACCCGCCAGAATGCCTCGTGGGAAGCTCTGCATACACTTCTTGCAAAATATCATCTGCACATGGAGAAGGGCGAAGCGGGCGGCTACACAGTTCTCGCTGTTGACCACAACATCCGCGTGAAAGCATCCGATGTATTCCGTCAAAACTTTGCTGGTAAAGAGAAACGTAAGGAGACCGAGCAGGTTCTTGGTCCGTGGAAGGAACCTTCGACATCGCCTCCAACTCCCCCTACACAAACGGGACGTACTACCGTTCGTAATCAGGCGCTACGCGACGAACGAAGAGAGCAACGACTCCGGGAGAGAAACGCTCTCATGGCCGAGTACAATCAATACCGAAATCAGCAAAGGGCTGTCTGCAAAGGCATTACTGCAAAGGGTAGAGAGGACCGGCAACAGGCTCTCGCCCGGCTGAAGCAACGCAAGAAGGAAATCCGCACATTGGCACTGCCGTGGCCCGCGAAGAAGATCCTGCTCTCGGAGGCTGTGGCCGCGTCCGTCATCGAGTTGCGAACGCTCAAATCGTCCACCCAGAAGACGCGCCAAGCACAGTTCCCGAAGAACCTGCGCACATGGGTTGCTGAACGCGCCGCCGAGGGCGATGCGCGAGCGGCGGCACAGTTGCGCGGATGGCGCTATGCGGATCAGCGGAACCAGCGGCGACTAGAGACCACGCTTGAAGCCAATGCCCTTCATCTTGGCCCCGCAACGAATGAGGAGAACAAGGATTGGTCCGAATTCATGCAACAACGGCTCGCTGCTCAACAGAGGGCGGAGAATCTCGCCGGAGAAATTGCCACAGCCCGTATATGGACTATCAACCGGACTACTGGGGATGTTTCGTACACGCTCAATGGAAAGCTTTCCGTCATCGACCGTGGGCGGCGCGNNTACGGATCGCGCATCGCGTGCTCTGGCGGCGACGATTGGAAGCGGCAGGTGGTCAAAGCCTCTGTTCAGAACGGCATCTTCGTTGAATTCACCGACCCGGAGATGCGGGACGCCCTCCGCCAGCACCAGCTTGTCGCGAATCCACTCCAAATCAAGGCTGCTCGTCTCCATGCCCATGAATCCAGGTTGCAAAACGAGGCGACAAGCGAATTGCTCTTTACGAACGAGGCCGACGTGCACCTGCTTCTTTCGTGCCTCCAGCCGGCTGCGCACTCCCAACAAATGCTCCAGATCCTGAAAACGTCTCAAGAACCCGAGCCAAAGGCCAACGTCGGTGGCATTCTGACGGTCGCTGTCGTCAAGACCCCGGACGGCCAGCAATCCTTCCAGTTAACGATTGACGAAGGGAAGCGCAGACAGGTTCTTGACCGGGTTGAGCAGGTCCGCCAGTCCGCACAATCGGCGTTGCGCGACAGAATAAAAACGCCCAGGCATGAAAGAGAGGGCAGGTAGCCCACGACTGGAAACGAGAACCTGATCTCCGGTTGATTAGCTCCACGGCACTATGTAGGGTGCCCTGAGTGGTAAGACGATTTTGCGCCATTCCAGAATCCGTTCTGGCAACATAGGCGTTTACGAGGACCAAACTTGCCGACCCCTGTCGTGACAACAAATCAGAAACGCGTAACTCATTGGAACCAGGCGTAGCGAGTGGCCAGTTTCAGCGCTCTGAGGAACCCATGGCAACCGTTATCGGACCCCTAATGGACCCGCGACCTCTGCCCTGTCACTACTGAGGCAGCCGTGCGTCTCCGTTGCAAACGAGCGATTGAAAGAATCCGCGAACAGCAGGAAGGAGAACAGCATGAATCATGACTGTCGCATTGTCTCGTTCATTTCGAAAGGACGCCGTGACTTTGACTGAGCATCCATCTATCCCGTTCGACAACGAAGACGAT
>PLST01000345.1:0-461 GCA_003164255.1 Acidobacteriaceae bacterium
CTCGGCAACAACAAGGGCTTCCGCACCATCGGCGAGATCAACCAGGATCTCGATCTCTTCCGCATGCCGATCGAGCTCCGCGTCGAAACCGACGGCAAAACCGAAGTCCAGAAGATCGACGTGGTGGGCATCGACACCCAGTACGTAGTCGACACCTTCGGCCGGCCCCGCCGCATCAGCGTCGATCCCGCCGACTGGGTGCTCAAGACCACCCCCGACCTGCAAGTGCGCATCGCCATCCTGAAGGGACAGCAGTTGGTGGCGCAGGGCGACCTGGTCAACGCTCTCGCCGAATACAAGAAGGCGCTTGACTCCAACCCTCTTAGTTCGCTGGCCAGCTATCGCATCGGCGAGGTGCTGGTGACGCAGCGCAACTACCAGGCCGCGGTCAACTCCTTCCGCGACGCTCTTCGCGGCGACGACGAGCCGCCGTGGACCGAAGTCTGGAGCCACATCGCCAT
>PLST01000345.1:502-1954 GCA_003164255.1 Acidobacteriaceae bacterium
CCTGAAACTTGACCTCTGATTACTGCTTTCTTCCCAGCGACAACACCTGAAGATCGACCTTCGCAATCCCGGCCCAGGTCATCCCGAGCTTGTCCGCCGCAGCGTAGGAGAGATCGATCACGCGCCCCTCTTCCACCAGATCGCCGCGGTCGGTAATGCGCACCACCACGGAGCGGTGGTTTGACCGGTTCACCACCCGCACCAGGGAGCCAAAGGGAAGCGTGGGATGGCAGGCGGTCATGGCGTACATGTCGAAGGTCTCGCCGCTGGCCGTTTTCCGGCCATTGAACACTCCGCCATACCACGACGCGACGCCGTGAATCTTGTCGTTCCAGTGCCGGGCCGCTGGTGTGGGGCCGCTCTTCGGAATCGCCGGCTGCACGTCGGCCAGCGTGGCTGGTGTCACGCTCGCGGCGGCTCCGGTAACCGGTGCTGTGATGGTTGGCCGAGAAAGACTCGCATCGGCATGCACCGTGCGCGCAGTGAAAAGCACCACCAGCGCCACCAGCGCAACGGCAGAGACTCCCGCTGTGAGGTAAATCCACAGCGTAGTCCGTCGTCTTAAGTTGCGTGTTTTCCTTGTTCTAACCATCTGCCTATTTTACTAAGCTGACACTGGGAAGCCCCCTCCGTTGTCAAGATAGACAACGCGATTTCTGTTGAAAATGCCCGACATCTGGAGCCCAAGCCGGTAAGGTATTTTGCTTGTTCGGGTTACAGCCCGCACCAGAATCAGCGCTTCTTTCCCATTTTGGGCAAGATCTCCACTCCTGCAAAATCCCGCGCCCTCAGGCAACCCTTTCTGTGGGCATGGCATCTGTGCGATATAACATTGAAACTAAATATCTTGTGATCGAGTGGCGCCCTTTCGCCGGCAGGCTGCTGGTATGCCAGTCCGAGGGGCGATTTATGGGGTTGATTTCACGGGAGGAGAGGTGAACCATGCGTACGTTGCAAACCTGTTCTTGCCTGAGTCTGGCCATTGCGGTCTCCTTTGCGACTGCCGCTTTGGCGCAAATGCCCGCATACGATCAGGCGGGCCCGATTCCACCGGCGGTCACGGCGGCCAAAACCATCTTTGTCTCGAACGCTGGCGCCGATAGCGGTCTGTTTCAGTCGCCGTTTACGGGGGACCCCGATCGCGCCTACACGGAGTTCTATGCCGCGCTCAAAGCCACTGGCAATTACACGTTGGTCGGCGATCCTGCCCAGGCCGATCTCGTCCTCGAGCTGCGGCTTTTCGCTCCTTACGGCCCCACCAACCAAACCAACGCCAACAAGCAGATCGGAGCTGCCGACCCCCGGCCCAGGTTCCGCCTTGTGGTCTACGACGGCAAAACTCACTACATCCTCTGGACCGTCACCAGCTGCATCGAGCTCGCCTACCTGCAAAAGACCCACGATAAGAACTTCGACATCGCGCTGACCGAAGTCCTCAACCAATTCCTGAAG
>PLST01000345.1:2041-2279 GCA_003164255.1 Acidobacteriaceae bacterium
ATGCCGAACACCGAGACGGCCACAGCGATCGCTAGCTCAAAGTTGTTTGAGGCCGCCGTGAACGCGAGCGTGGTTGTCTTTGAGTAATCGGCGCCAAGTTTTCTGCCCATGTAAAACGACACCAGGAACATCACCACGAAGTAAATCAAGAGCGGTATAGCGATCCTCAGAACGTCCAGAGGCAGACGCACGATGTAACTACCCTTGAGAGAGAACATCACCACGATGGTGAACAGCA
>PLST01000345.1:2298-2981 GCA_003164255.1 Acidobacteriaceae bacterium
CCGCGCAGGCCGAACCAGCCAGGCAGCACCGTGATGAAAACCCAGGCGTAGACCGAGTAGAAGAAGACCTGGAACAGGGAGTTGAACGCTACCAGCCCTGCCGCATATTGAGTATCCCCCTTCGCCAGCTCGTTCCACACGATCACCATGGCGATGCAGCGAGCGAGCCCGATCATGATGAGGCCGGCCATGTATTCCGGGTAACCGCGCAGGAACACGATGGCCAGTACGAACATCAGAATTGGGCCGATCACCCAGTTCTGCACCAGCGACAGGCCCAGCACGCGCTTGTTGCGGAACACCAGGTGCAGTTCTTCGTATCGTACCCGCGTGAATGGCGGGTACATCATCAGAATCAGCCCCACTGCGATCGGCACGGAGGTTGTGCCGATGCTGAAGCGGTTTAGGAGCGGCACGACTCCCGGAGCAAGCCAGCCAAGAGCAACGCCGAACGCCATGGCGGCGAAGATCCATCCCGTCAGATAGCGATCCAGAAAAGACAGCCGACTCTTTTTCACCGTTGCCTCCTACGAGCGGCCTATCTGATCGATTTCCCGCTTGATGGCCATGTCCTCAAGCGTCGCGAGGGGCAGCGAAAGGAACAACCCGATCCGGCGGTCAAGCACCGTGAAGGCATCGCGGAACGCGCGGGCGATCTCCTCCGGAGTTCCCTTCGCAGCCGC
>PLST01000138.1:0-483 GCA_003164255.1 Acidobacteriaceae bacterium
AAATATAGCTGATTTTGCGCCGATTGGAAACAGTTTTCGTGTTTTTCGGTGCATTCTGCGCCTGGCCCGGGCCGCGATATGCTCGTAACAATGATCGTAAGGGGATCGTAAAGGGGTGACGCGCGTGAAAGGACCTATCCACCACACGCTGCGCAGTTTGCAGCGCAATATCCTGGCCGGAATCATCACCATCGGCCCACTTTTCGTCACGTATCTGATCTTCAGCTTCCTGCTCGAATCGCTCGCCAAGGCGGGATTGCCGGCGGTTCAGTTCCTTGCGGCCACTTTTCCGCGGGGATGGTTCAGTAATCCATGGCTGCAGCCCGCGCTTGCCGTCCTGCTCACGCTGGCCGTTCTCTACGTGGTTGGGCGCGTGACTTCCCTTGTTGTTGGACGCCAGTTGTTCGGTCTTTTTGAGTCCCTGCTTGAGCGCTTGCCTTTCGTGGCCAAGATATACACCTCTGTCCGGCAGCTTTTGGATTC
>PLST01000138.1:608-5204 GCA_003164255.1 Acidobacteriaceae bacterium
TAATCGGGCCCGTCAGCGCTCGACTGATGCGTCATCCGTCTCGCGCTTTTTAGGATCAGTGTGGATTTCAGCCTCACCTGCCTCCAGAGTTTCTTCCGCAGTTTCTTCCGCCTGCTCGCTTTCCGTGGTCACCTTGCGCAGGCTCACGCGCTCAAAGCGAGCCCAGATAACTCCGACGGGCACAATTCCCAAAAACGTGACGATCAGGAGCGTAGCGGCACAGGCGGTCGCAGCTTCCGCTTTCGCGCCAAGAATGCCCGTAAGCGCCACCACGACCAGACCGATCTGCGAGAACCAGCCGATTACCGGAAGCTGAATAATGCTGGCCGTGCCGCTGGCTACCATGAGCAAAACGGATTGCGAAACTGTGATTCCCGCCAGCTCCGGACTGGCGGTGAAAGCGCGGCACGTTTCGAAATAGGCAAAGCAGATCAGCATCCACATGCTGAGCGAAAGGCCGGCTACGACGGCAAAGTCGCGAAAGGAACGCATGGTGTCGAGACCGGAGTGAAACATGCGGATCTTGCCGCCCACGCTTTGGCCGAGATTCTTTGAGATCATCCCAAAACTGCGCTCGAAGAATGAGGCGACTGGCCCTCCTGCCAAACGAATCGCTAACAGGAAGAGTGTTCCAAGGAGCGTAAGAATCAATCCGCCGTATTGCGCAACAAACAGGGCGAGCAGCCGGTGATGCGACGCCAGGCGGGCCAACATGCCCGTATGCGCCATTGCGTTCAGGATGGCATCCCCCGGCACCCCGATCATGGCAATAGAAAAAATCAATGCCACTGAGCCCGCGTCCACCAATCGTTCAACGATGTACACCGCAACCTGCGTACTTAACGAGAGCCCGGTCTTCTTCGCGACCAGGTAAGGCCGCACCGGGTCCGCGACACGGCCGATCAACGCCACCGCGGTGAACCCGATCACCTGCGACCCCAGCAACGACAGCGGCGGAACCTTTTGCGTGTGCCGCACGAGTTGGCTCCAGCGGACTGCGCGAAAAGCGAAATTGGAGTAGATGCACAGGGTGGCAAAAACAATCATGCGCCAGTCAGCCAAAGCGACCTGCGAGGCGAAAAGATGGAAATCGAAGTGGACGTGAGTGCGCGCCCAAAGAACCAGCGCAACGAGCGCAACCAGCGCCAGAACGCCCACGATCCATTGACTCTTCTTCAAACAAACTCCGATCTACTAATAACAATTGAGCTCTATAGGTATGTTCTCACGCGGCCATGCGAAGAGTGCGCCGGGGATTTCGACGAAAGCCCCTGTTCAGTAACGAGCTGCGCCTCAGATCGAGGGGGCGAGAATGGGCCTTGAGCAACGCTCAATGCGGTGCTGCGGGCTGCGTGGCGGGAGGTGTGGCCGAAGTGCGCCGCAACTCGGCCTCGCGGGCCAGGACCCGGCGGTTGAATTCGTGAATCACGCGGGCTACATAGGCGCGCGTCTCGGCGTATGGCGGAATTCCGTGGTATTTGACGACGGCTTCCGGTCCTGCGTTATACGCGGCCAACGCCAGAGCGAGGTTATCGTGATAGTGCGTGAGCAGCGCGTCAAGATACATTGAGCCGCCGCGCACATTCTGGTCGGGCTGCAAACTGTCCAACACACCGAGGCCGCTGGCAGTTTTCGGCATCAACTGCATCAGGCCCTGTGCGCCGGCGTGGCTCACTGCCCGTGGATTGCCGTCGCTCTCCGCCTTTACAACACTGGCCAGCAAATCCACATCCAGATTGTGATCGGTTCCCGCGCGCACCAACATTTCGCGCAGGTCGATCGGGGTCAACTTCGCCGTTCGATTTGGGGCCTGCGGAGTAACGGGCGCCGCGGCTACGGGCGGATCAGGGACCTCTTCGAAAGCCACAATCTCATCCGGAGCGAATTCAATGTAGTTATCTTCGCCCGCGCTCAGGTAGAGGCGCATGTGCCCATCCACCAGCGCATGATGATCGCACTGCTCGACGAAACCATTGCTGAGGGTCACACGTTCGGCCGCATGCGCGTGCACCGCAAGGCTCGATAGCATCGCAGCGGCCACGATCACAACAGAACGACTGGCTCGCAGACTTCCTCCGAGTTGGAACTTGCTGCTCATGCTTTTGCCGCCGCCATCTTTTTGAGCGCGACTTCCAGAATCACTGCCACTCCATCATCGTCGCTCGACGGTGCCTGCTTCCACCCGCGCATCTTCGCCCGCACGCGCAACTCCGGGGCCGCATTCGCCATCACGATCGCCTGCCCCGCCCACTCCAACATCTCTAGATCATTCCAGTTGTCGCCGATGGCCATGGTTTCTTTTCGATCCACTCCAAGTCGCGCCGCAAGCTGCTCCAGCGCCCATCCCTTCGACACTCCCTTGGGCAGAAGATCGAGAATCGACAGATCACGGGCTGGATACTCCGTGCGAGCGCTCTCGCACTGCGCGCTCCACTCACTCGCCTCCAACGCTTTTTCCGCCGCGCGCATTCGTTCGATGGTCCCGGCTGCCATGCCTTGAATTGGATCCTCGCCATCGACCAATGCCAGCTCCAGCGGTTTCACTACTTCAATTGCGTTCCGATTGGCCTCAACCCACAGGGCGAAACGTCCATGCGCCTGGCTGAGATCTTCNNCGGACCAGGGTCTCGCCGCCCAGCGTGGAAGTCACTGCACCATTTGACGTAATCAGAGGCGTATCCGCTCGCAGGCGGAGGTCTTCGATCAACGGCACGGTATAGGCCAGGCGGCGGCCCGTCGCGATGGCCACGGTGATGCCGGCTGCCTGCGCAGCCAGCAGCGATCGCCCGGTGCGCTCACTCATGGTTTGTGAGAGGGCGGGCAGCAGAGTGCCGTCCATATCGATCGCCACAAGTCGAACTGGAGGGTGCATGTATTCAGTTTAAGGGAGCGAGGGAGCAAGGGAACCAGGGAGCAAGTTTGTATGCGAGCGTGCATGCGATAGCCTCAGGTTATGGAGCGAATTTGCAGTCAATGTCATGCGGTGCTGGACGGGGCCATGCAAGCGGACTGGTGCCCCGCTTGTGGAGGCGCGCTTGTTGAACGGCTTGAACTGTCTGAAGATCCGACGCAAAGAGTGTGTGTCGAGGTGGATCATCGCGGGATTGTGCTACCGCGTCGGCATGCGCTGGGCGGGATTATCACGCCGCAATAGGACGCTGGGCTCAGGCTCTGGTGTCCAGCCCGACCGCTTCAGCCAACTTCGCCTGACGCTCGTCAAAGGTCCAAAAGCGATCTGCCTGGAGTTCCAACGCACACGCAACATGAAGTGTGTCTAACGTACGAACGCCGATTGTCGGCGCGTAGCGGCGACCTAAAGTGATGCTTGTTTCCCACAGAGTTTCAGGTAAATCGACCAAGGTCCAGATTTGCTTTGTACAGTCCTTCACAAAGGTCATCCACGCCAGCCTGGCTTCAGCAACAGAGATCTTCGAGCGAAATACCTGGCTGTAGAAAGCGTGCGCCATTTCTGCGCGATTGAATGGCGTGACCAAGACCAGAGGCCTCCGCTTCATTCGCCGGCGCGCCTCAATCGAATGCACTTCAACCGCGTAAAGTGACGCAAGAAAACTGGTATCGACGCAGACGTTCAATACCGGCTCTCTTCACGATCGCGTATCAGGTCGTCCACAATCGTTGTAACGCGGTCACCGAAGATAGCCTTCGCGCGCGCCTCAAAATCGGGCCACTCGATCTTCGTCCGATCGGGCTTCGACGGCGTTCTCGGCACCAGGTCACCAAGCACCTCTCTGCGTTCGCAGACTTCGATGTGAACGCCAGCGCGAAGCCACTTCTTGACTTGTTTGGTATCGCGGAGTTGGCGGAGAGTTATGCTCTGCATGGAACCAATGTGACACATAACGTGTCACAAAGTCAAACAGTGCTCGAAAATTGCATTGCAAATCCAGTTCGTAGCGAGTAACGTATTTCGAAACAGGAGCATAACCCTAATGGACCTCCGAGTAACGTGGCACAAGCCTGTCAAGTTGCGCAAGTCCCGGCCGGGTTCGACCTACATCTATGAGCTCGACCTGGACAGTGTTCCCGCTAAGCCTGGCGTGTACGTTTTCATGCGGAGATTTGGTAAGAATTTGAATCCCCTATATGTAGGAAAAGCACTAAACCTGAAGACTCGGATTGGACAGCAGCTCGTCGCACTCAAGCTGATGAAGGGGCTTGAAAACGCGGAGATCGGATCGCGTGCCGTGGTTTTCGGGGAATTTGTTCCGCGGCCGGGTCAAAGCGAAAATAAGTGCCTCTTGTTGATTGAAAGGGCCCTGATTCGGCATTTTTTGTCAGAGGGACATGATCTTTTGAATAAGCTAGGGACCCGAATCGCGACAAAACATTCACTTACTTCTAGAAAGGTCGCTGGCCGATTCGTTCCCACCAGAATACGCTTTTGACCAGCTAGTCCGAGAGTTGCGCCTGACATCGCTTATTCGTACCGCAGCGCTTCGGCCGGGAGCACGGACGCTGCCGCAGATGAGGGATAGAGCGTCGCCAGCAACGAAATTCCAATGGAAACCGCGGAGACAATCACGCCATCGAGCACGCGTGGCGCGAAGGGTAGCGTGTCGATGGAGTAGACCTCGG
>PLST01000594.1:0-5255 GCA_003164255.1 Acidobacteriaceae bacterium
TCATGCTCGGCTCCTTTCCTCCCGAGCTCGTGGTCGCTTCGCAACAACCAGTCTACTCAGGTCGGAGGAGCCGACGCTGTCATGTAATCAGTCTCCAGACCGGCTGTAGCGCGGGCGTCCTCGCCCGCGCATTCACCCACTGACCACTGTTCACTGACCACTGTCCTTAAGGAGCCTCTACCAATGCCTGCTGCAAATGAAACACTTCCAGCCGCCCAAGCCGGAACCTTCGCCATCGGCGGCGATTTAACCGTGAACCGCATGGGCTACGGCGCCATGCGCATCACCGGCAAGGGAATCTGGGGCCCGCCAGCAGACCGCGACGCCGCCATCGCCACCCTCCGCCGCGCTGTCGAGCTCGGCGTCAACCTGATTGACACCGCTGACTCCTACGGGCCCTACGTCTCTGAAGAGCTCATTGCCGAAGCCCTCTATCCCTATCCTCCCGGTCTTGTCATCACCACCAAGGTCGGCTGGGAGCGCCACGGGCCCGGCGTCTGGGGGCACAACGCCAGCCCCGCGCATATTGAGAAGGCCATCGCCGGCAGTCTGGCCCGCCTACGCCTCGAGCGCATTGACGTCTACCAGCTCCACGTACCCGACCCCGCCACATCCTTTGACGCCTCCATCGAAGCCATCGCGCGGCTCAAAGACCAGGGCAAGGTTCGCCACGTCGCACTCTCCAACGTCACCCTTGAGCACATCAAGCGCGCCCAGAAAATCGTCCCCATCGTCTCAGTGCAGAACCGCTACAGCTTCTCTGATCGCGAGTGGGATTTTGTGCTCGACTACTGCGAGGCCAGCGACATTGCCTTCCTTCCCTGGGGACCCATGGCCCAGGCGCGCAAAGCGAATGAAGTGGTTGAGAAGATTGCGGCCGATCGCGGCACATCCACTGCCGTCGTTTCGCTGGCCTGGCTGCTGCGCCGTTCGCCGGTCGTTCTGCCCATCCCGGGAACCAGTTCCGTCAAGCATCTCGAAGAGAATGTAAGTGCGGCCGCCTTCAAACTAAGCGACGCCGAGTTCGCCTCGCTTGCCGCCGTCGTTCCCAAGCCCTATTGGCTCCGCGGCTGAAGCAGTGCGAAAATAGCGGGGCAGCTCCGCGTCAGGCCCCACCCCGGCCTCCGCTGCTAACCTGTATTCAATCGAATTTGTCACGTGCCGATCCCCGGCCAGGGAAATCACCATGCTCCTCGAAGCGCTTCGCGAACAAGTCCTCCACGCCAACCTTGAAATCGCCCGCCGCGGCCTCGCTCCTCACACCTTCGGCAACGCCAGCGGAGTCGACCGATCCGGTCCCCAGCCTCTCTGTGTCATCAAGCCCAGTGGCGTCGACTACAGCACGCTCACCCCCTCTGACATGGTCATCACCGATCTCGATGGAAAAATCGTCGAAGGCTACCTGCGCCCATCGAGCGATCTCGACACCCACACCCTCCTCTATCGCGAATTCCCCTCCATTGGCGGCATCGTCCACACCCACTCTGAGTTCGCCACCTCCTGGGCGCAGGCCGGACGCGAAATTCCCTGCCTCGGCACCACCCACGCCGACTACTTCCACGGCCCTGTTCCCGTCACTGAGCCCCTCACCGCCGAACAAGTCGCCGAAGCCTATGTCCGCAACACCGGCGCCGTCATCCTCCGGCGCTTCCGTAAGGACAATCTCGATCCCCTTGCCGTCCCCGGAGTTCTCGTCGCCGGACATGCTCCTTTTACCTGGGGCAGAACCCCCGCTGCAGCCGTCGAACACGCCGATGTCCTCGAGTACATCGCCCGTCTCGCCTTCCGAAGCACTCTGCTGGGAGCATCCGAATCCGGCATTCCATCCTATGTTTCAGAACACCACTACCTGCGCAAACACGGCCCTAAAGCCACTTACGGCCAGCTCTGAGAGCCTGAAAAAATGGCCCATCAGACTGCTCCAAATCGATCTTGAAACCGCACTTTCCAACCCGTCGGAGCCGGTCAATTGAGTCCGGAAATCCCCCTCCGCTGGCGCACAAAATCAACCAGAATTGTGCAGACTTTTGCACAATTCTCGCTGCAAACCAACGGTAACCTGCCTCTCTTCATAGGCCTACCGATTAGCGTAGAATGATCCTTGAACCTGTAAGCACCCTACTGTTTTCTGCATTTTTGATCAGAGTTTTTCCTCCACGGCGGTTGACGTTCCGGGGAACCGTGAGTCAATATCTCGCGTATTCTCTATTGATTGCCGCTTCCCCGCTCGGCAGACTGTACGCGATCCCGGCGTGGCAACTGACGTGCTAAGTACATCATTGATGTAGAAAGCTCCCGTCATGGAGACAGGCCTCTTCAACCGTGTGCAGGCGACGCTGCTGGCTTTGGTCACAGCGGGTCTCTTTGTATTGGCCGTTCTCAACTTCCTTGAGGAACGCAACTACCCGCAGCCCGATGACGGCGTCTGGTGGCGCGAGGCCAATGGCGGCCTCACCGCCGAGCGCGTGCTCCCCGGCATGTCCGGGCAAGTCGCCGGCATTCAGCCCAACGACCTACTTACCGGCGTAGCCAACTGCCCATCCTGCGACACCGACTCCGTTTCCAGGCTCTCCGATCTTGAGCGCGCCCTCTATCGCACCGGACCCTACGGCCAGGTCTACTACTCCATCACCCGCGACGGCATTCCCCTCGACACCCCTGTCAAGGTCATTCCGCTCCCCCTTGACCGCAGTCTGGCGCAGGGCCTCCGCATCATCGGCCTCATCTACCTCATCATCGGCTTCTACGTCCTCTTCCGCCGTTGGGGAGCGCCCCGAGCAACTCACTTTTATCTCTTCTGCCTGGTCTCCTTCGCCTGGTACGCCCTCAAGTACACAGGTCGGCTCGACGGGCTTGACTGGACCGTCTTCTGGGCCAACACCTTGGCTGAAGCGCTGCAGCCAGCTCTCTTTCTTCACTTCGCCCTAAGCTTCCCTGAGGAGCGCTTCAAGAGATTGCGCCGCAGCTGGCTGCTGCCGCTCATTTACGCCCCAGGCGCCGGGCTCCTTGGCCTCTGGCTTTGGGCCATTGAAACCCGCCTCGCCACTGGCCTGCTCAAGCATCGTCTTGATCAGACCGCCACGGCCTATGACGCCGCATTCTATATTCTTGCCGCTCTCCTCTTCCTGCGCAGCTATGCTCAGGCCGACACTCCGGTCCTCCGCCAGCAGCTCAAATGGCTGTACCGCGGCACCTTCGGCGCGGTGCTGCCCTTCACCCTCTTTTACGCGGTTCCCTTCCTCTTTGACCTGAATCCGCCTCAGCTGCTCACCAACCTCGCCGGCCTCTCGCTGGTTCTTCTGCCCCTCACCTTCAGTTGGGCCATCGTCCGTTACCGGCTCATGGATACGGACCTCATCTTCAAGCGCGGCGTGGCCTACACCCTGGCCACTGGCCTAATCCTCGGCGGCTACTTCGGGACCGTCGCGCTGGTTACGCTCATGGTGCACAACTCCGCGCCTCAAGCGGTCCGCGAGTGGGCCTTCCCCATCGCCATGATGGTCGCATTGGCCGTCTTCGACCCCCTCAAGCGGCGCATTCAGGGCTGGGTAGATCGCGCCTTTGACCGCCATCGCTACGACTATCGCAAGGCCCTCGTCGAATTCGGCCGCGGCCTCAGCTCTGAAACCGATCTCCAGGCTCTGCTCAACTCCATCGTCGAGCAGTTGCCGCGCACCCTCCTAGTCGCCCGCGTCGCCATCTTCCTGGCACGCGGCTCAGAGGACTCCGGCCTCCGCCTGGCCGCCTCCCACGGCCTTCCCACGGACGTCAGCGCCGCGCAGCACACCCTTGACCTCGGCTTCCTTAACTTTGACCAGGCAAACGACCACTCCCACATCTTTCTTGAGAATGCCCAGCAGGCATTCCACCTGCCCCTCGATCAGCAGCGCGCAGCCGCCATGCTCGACCTCAACTACTATCTCCCTTGTCGTGTGGCTACCGGGCAAATCGAAGGCACTCCCGCCGCCAGCCGCACCATTGCCGTCATCGGCCTCGGCCGCACCATGGGCGGCGACTTCCTCTCCAGCGAAGATGTTGAGCTCCTCGAGTCCCTCGCCAGCTACATCGGCATCGCCCTCCAGAACGCCTCTCTGTACGCCCGCCTCGAAGAGAAAATCGGCGAGTTCGAACGCCTCAAGGAATTCAACGAGAACATCGTCGAATCCATCAACGTCGGCATCCTTGCCCTCGACCTCGAAGATCGCATCGAAAGCTGGAATGCGCAGATGGAAGCCATGTATGCCCTCAGCCGTGCTGAGGCTCTCGGCCAGCGCGTCCAGGATGTCTTCCCGCCTGAGTTTGTCGAGGCCCTTGACCAGTTTCGCTATGAGCAGGGCGTCCATCATCTCTACAAGTTCCGCCTCACCACCCGCGCCGGCGAACTGCGCACTGCCAACGTCGCCATCGCGCCCCTGCTCTCCCGCGACTTCGTCTCCGTCGGCCGCATCATCCTGGTCGATGACATCACCGAGCGCGTCACCCTTGAAACCCAGCTCGCCCAGGCTGACAAGCTCAGTTCCATCGGCCTGCTCGCTGCCGGCGTCGCGCACGAAATCAATACGCCCCTCGCCGTCATCTCCTCCTACGCGCAGATGCTCTCAAAGCAGTTGCGTGGCGATGCCCGCCTCGGTCCCGTGCTCGACAAAATCACCCAGCAGAGCTTCCGTGCCGCCGAAATAGCCAACGGCCTGCTCAACTTCTCCCGCACCTCGACCACTGAGTTCCGTTCCACTGATCTCAACCAGGTCATCCGCGACACTCTTTCGTTGCTCGAGCATCAGTTCAAGACTGCGCAAATCGACGTCGAACTCGACCTATCCGGCGAACTGCCCCCCATCCATGGCAATCCCGGAAAGCTCCAGCAGGTCTTTCTCAATCTCCTGCTCAACGCCAAGGAAGCCATGCCCGGAGGCGGCAGCCTGCGCATTACCACACTTGTCAACGGACACGTCGAAGCCCTTATCTCCGATTCCGGCTCCGGCATCGCGCCCGAGCATCTCAAGCGCATTTACGATCCCTTCTTCACCACCAAAACCACGCCCAAACCGGGCGACCGCCGCGGAACGGGCCTCGGTCTTTCCGTCTCTTATGGAATCATTCAGGAACATGCCGGAAAAATTCATGTCGAGAGCGCCGTCGGCGCCGGCACTACCTTTCATCTCGAGTTTCCGTTATTAAGGAATTCTGTACATGCCTGAGGTTGAATTGCCCTTGAACGCGCCCGTCCAGGTTTCATCCGCCAACGGCAACTCCCC
>PLST01000594.1:5270-7704 GCA_003164255.1 Acidobacteriaceae bacterium
AATAACTACGATCTTGTCCTGCTCGACCTCGCCCTGCCCGGCCAGAGCGGCCTTGAACTGCTGCCTCAGATCAAGGAGCGCCAGCCCGAGCTCCCTGTCATCATGATCACTGCCTACGGCACCGTCGACAACGTCGTTGAAGCCGTCCGCGCAGGCGCTGAAAACTTCGTTCAAAAGCCCTGGGACAACGAAAAGCTCCTTGCCGACATTCGCTCCGCAGTCGCCCGCCACCGCGCCGAGGAGGAGAACCTTCAGCTCAAGCGCACCCTCAAGCAGCGTTACAACTTTGAGAACATCGTCGGCAAAAGCGAGTCCATGCTCAAGGTCTTTGACCTCGTTGCCCAGATCGCGCCTTCGCGCTCCACGGTCCTCATTCAGGGCGAGAGCGGAACCGGCAAGGAACTCATCGCCAAGGCCATTCACGCCAACTCGCCGCGCCGCGACAAGCCCTTCGTCCCCATCAACACCGGCGCCATGCCCCCTGAGTTGCTTGAGTCCACGCTCTTCGGACACGTCAAGGGTGCGTTCACTTCCGCTGTCTCCGCCAAGAAAGGCCTCTTTGAGGTCGCCCACGGCGGCACGCTCTTCCTCGACGAAATCGCCACCATGGGCATGGATACCCAGGCCAAGATCCTGCGCGTCCTGCAGGACCGCCGCTTCATGCACCTTGGCGGCATTCAGGAAATTCAGGTCGACGTCCGCATCCTCGCCGCCACCAACGTTGACCTCCGCAAGGAAGTCCGCGAAGGCCGTTTCCGCGAGGACCTTTTCTACCGCCTCAACGTCATCACCGTCGATCTGCCCCCGCTGCGCTCCCGCCGCGAAGACATTCCCCTGCTCGCCAATCACTTCCTCGACTTCTACGCCAACGAGAACGGCTTTGCAGCGCGCCGCCTCTCGGCTGACGCCCTGCGCGCCCTCGTCGATTACGAGTGGCCCGGCAACGTCCGCGAGCTCGAAAATTCAATTGAACGCGGAGTCGTGCTCTCCAGCGGGCCCATCATCGGCTCCGACCTGCTCCCCGGNNACCGACGCCGCCGAGCAGTTCCGCATCCCGCTCTCCACTCTCAACCAAAAAATCAAGCGCCTTAATGTAGAAATCCGCAAAAAAGGCCGCGAGTAGAGCGAGGAAACGGGTTTCAGGGATTAAGGAAGAGCCGGGTGCCCCGCCTTCGGCACGTCTTTGTTTTTGTGCCTAAGGTGGGATAGCTCCACCTATCTATAAGTTCTTTAGCTTTTTATTGCCCTTTAGACTCTTCGTTTAATCGATCTAACCAGCATCAACCACTCCAACCCACCTCCGCAGAAACCCCAATAACTCCCCCGGTGGCTTCATCCAAACATCCGCCTCCGTCTCCCGCGGCTCCCGCCGCACCAGCACGCTCAGGTGCGCGCCCTCCAGCCCATTCACCACCGCAAACGCCGCCTCATCCGTTAAATCATCTCCCAAAAACGCGACCGGCCAACGAGCGCCATGTTCCTCAAGAATCGCCTCAACCGCGCCGCCCTTGTCCCGTCCCGCGCGCAGTTCCAGCCCATACTCAAAATCCAGCAGCATCAGCCCGTCCATGCGCGCCATCGGTTCAAACAGCGCACGCGTCCCCTGTTCAATCAGTTTTGCCTTGCGCGCCGACTCACCCCGCCAGTGCATCACCACGCCGTTGGCCTTGTCTTCAAACAGACCGCCCAGGCTGTCCTGGCGCAGCCGCTCACGCAACTTTTCGAGCTTGGCCTGCGTCTCGGCCGGAGCTTCTTCCAGCTCCCGCCGTCCATCCACGTGTATCCGCTCCGCGCCGTGCAATCCCCACACCTCAAGCGGCGGCTCCAGTCCCAGCAGCGGTCGAATCTCCTGTGCCGGACGCCCGGTAATCATCGTCATCCGCGTCCGTCCCTGTTGTTGAATCTGTTTCAGCAACTCCCGCACGCCCGCCCATGGACGCGCCGTGAACCGATTCACCCTGAACGGCGCCAGCGTTCCGTCGTAATCAAGAAACAAGAACGAACTCCGCGCGCCCTTAAGAGCGTTGAAAAACTCCTCCAGCTTCTCTTCCTTCCCGTTCAATCTTGCCTCGCTCACTAAGCCAGTCTCTCATTCGCCACAATTGCCGCTGGAACAGCCATCAACGTCGGCCGCCGCACCACCGCGCCTTCCCCGCCCGCGCCCCCGACCCCTCCCCCTGCATCGATCCGCAGCTCCCTCAGGTCGCCAAGCACGCTCGCCGCCCACCGGTAGATATTGTGTTCCATCACCTGCCGACGCATCCGCCGCATCCGGCGTCGCTGCTCCTCGGCACTCATTTCCAGTCCCGCATGAACCGCCTCCGCCACACCGGCAATGTCGTACGGATTCACCACCAGCGCATCGTGCAGCTCCACCGATGCTCCTGCAAACTTGCTCAGCACCAGCGCCCCGCCCAGATCCTCGCGTGCGGCC
>PLST01000413.1 GCA_003164255.1 Acidobacteriaceae bacterium
ATGAGGAAATTAGCATCATATTAGTTGACAGTAAGACACTCAATCTGAGATCCTGCCTTGTCAGGATCTTCTCTAAAGGCAGGAACAACATGGCTAAAATCATCGGAATCGATCTCGGAACTACCAATTCGTGCGTCGCCGTTATGGAAGGCGGCGAACCAAAAGTCATTCCAAATGAGGAGGGTGCGCGTACTACCCCCTCGATCGTCGCATTCACCAAGAGCGGGGAAAGGCTGGTGGGCCAGGTGGCCAAACGCCAGGCCATCACCAACCCCGAGAACACCGTCTTCTCCATCAAGCGTTTCATGGGCCGCCGCTACAACGAAGTGTCGGACGAGATGAAGATGGTCCCCTTCAAGGTCATCCAGCAGGGCGACCACGTGGGGGTCATCGCCCAAGGCAAGGAGTACACCCCGCCCGAAGTGTCCGCCATGATCCTGCAAAAGCTGAAGAAGTCAGCCGAGGCCTATCTGGGCGAGACGGTCACGGAAGCCGTGATCACCGTTCCGGCTTACTTCAACGACGCGCAGCGCCAGGCCACGAAGGATGCGGGCAAGATCGCCGGCCTCGATGTGAAGCGCATCGTGAACGAGCCCACAGCGGCTGCGNNNACAACCTCGACCAGCGCATCGTGGATTGGCTCGTTGCCGAGTTCAAGCAGGAGCACGGCCTCGACCTGACCTCGAAGGGCAACGAAATGGCCTTGCAGCGCCTGAAAGACGCCGCGGAAAAGGCCAAGATCGAGCTTTCGACCACCGTCGAAACCGAGATCAATTTGCCGTTTATTACCGCCGACGCTTCGGGCCCCAAGCACTTGGTACGCAAGCTGACCCGCTCCAAGCTGGAGCAGTTGGTTGAAGACCTGATCGAGCGCTCGGTCGAGCCCTGCAAGAAGGCGATTGCCGATGCCGGCGTTTCCTTGAGCCAGATCGACGAAGTGGTCCTGGTGGGCGGACAGACGCGCATGCCCAAGATTCAGGAGCTGGTCAAGAAGCTCTTCGGCAAGGAGCCGAATCACGGNNACGACCATGATTCCGCGCAACACGACCATCCCGACCAAGAAGACGGAGACCTTCTCGACGGCGGCCGACAGTCAGACCGAAGTCGAAGTCCACGTGCTGCAAGGCGAGCGGCCCATGGCGGCGCAAAATCGCACCCTGGGCAAGTTCAAGCTNNAAAGACAACGCCACCGGCAAGGACACGCGCATCACGATTACGTCGAGCTCGGGCCTCAGCAAGGAAGAGGTCGAGAAGATGGCCAAGGAAGCCGATGCCCACGCGGCCGAGGATAAGGAGCAGCGCGAGCAGATCGAGGCCCGCAACGCTCTGGACTCGCTGGTCTACAACATCGAGAAGATGTTGAAGGAGAGCGGCGAAAAGGTGGCTGCGGCCGATAAGACCGACGTGGAAGCGGCGCTGGCCGATGCCAAGAAGACACTCGAAGGCTCGCCGTCTACTTCGGATCTGAAGTCGGCGAACGAAAAGCTGACTTCAGCTAGTCACAAGCTGGCGGAGGCGATGTATAAGGCCAGCTCCACTGCCGCGCCGGGCGGACCTGCGGCCGGCAGCCCTTCGGACGGCAGCACCGGCCAACCAGCCAGTGGCGAAGCCAAGAAGGAAGGCGAAGTCATCGACGCCGAGTACGTGGATGTGGACGACAAGAAGTAAGCGGCGCCGAGAAGAGACAGTCAGGTTAAGTCGAGAGGAATCACGATGATTTCCAATCGGGCCTTGGATCAGTACACGCTCGTGCTTGAGGACGTCTCAACGAATGGCCTCAGATGCGAGCGTGTGATCGCAACCAACATTACAACTGAATTGACTGCTGCGGCGCAGCTCGACCCAGTGCAGGTACGAGGGCTGCTCGATCACGCGTACGGCGGAGCGCAGTCAAAGGTCGAGAACTTGATGGAGCAATTTGAAGTTAGTCATTTGATTCAATTGCTCGCAAATAGCAGAGACCCACTCGTGTTTAATGCTGCGGAACTTGCCCGGTTCGGGTTTGATCCGCATGAGCTCCAAGCTACGCAGCGAATTGCATGCTGAGAACCTGGGCGTCAGAGATGAAGGACAAATTCTATTGCGACACAGCGGGCTGCGGTCGCCGCGGGATATTGGTATCTGCACTGAAAACTGGTTACATGGTGACCGGCAAAATCCCCGAATGCCCAGAATGTCACAAAAAAATGACGGTGGTATAGTTGAACGTCTCATCGTTTGGCGGAAAGTCTGTTTCTAGAAAACCCAGCCCTAGGCCTAAATCGAAAGGACGATTGAAGCAATCGCGAAAATCTGGAAGATCGTAATGGGGAGAGTGGGCCATGGCCTTGAAGAGGCAAATCACGCGAGAGCGAAGGATGAAGTGATGGTTATTGAACGAACATACCTCAAATCGCTCACCTTCTCGGTTGCCGTCGCCTTCGGCATTGGCGCCGGTCCGACCTTGGCGCAGAGCGTACAGTCTCCAAATTCCCAGATCGCAACGCTCCTGACAAAGGCGAATGCCGGTGACGCACAGGCACAAGCCAATCTCGGCTACGCGTATGAGAACGGCCAGGGCGTCACCCAGGACTACGCACAGGCTGCGGAGTGGTTTCGCAAGGCCGCAAGCCAGGGAAATGCCGATTCACAATACGAACTTGGCATGATGCTTGCTCTTGGGAGGGGCGTCCCGCAGGACTATGCGGAGTCTGCTGAACTGTATCAGAGGGCGGCCGCTGGATTCCATATGGCGGCTGAACTGGGGGATGCTCATGCGCAAGGCAGTCTCGGCACGATGTATGCCTTTGGCTTAGGCGTGCATCAGGATTACGCACAGGCCACATCATGGTGGCGTAAAGCGGCCGAACAGGGCAATGCCGATGCCCAGTTTGAGCTCGGCTCTGCATATGCAGTCGACGGAAGCGAAGGTGTGGCTCAGGACTACGCACAGGCAGCGTTCTGGTGGAGAAAGGCGGCATTGCAGGGAGATGTATGTGCTCAGGACAGCCTCGGAGGACTTTACGAGGACGGCAACGGTGTTCCACAGGACTATGCTCAGGCAGCGGTTTGGTATCGCAGGGCTGCCGACCAAGGGGACGCCGATGCGCAATACGAACTCGGCATGTTGTACTACAAGGGAAACGGACTTCCGCGTAATAATATCGAGGCGTATTTCTGGCTAAACTTAGCCGCCGCGGGGACAAATAAACCCGCCGGAACCAATACCAGGATGGACCAAGACGATCACGAAAAACATGCAAATTATGCTAACTCTCGGGATGAAGCCGCATCGCATTTGACAAAGCCTCAGCTAACCGAAGTGCAGGCGCGGGCGCGCAAATATTTGTCCGAGCATCCGCATATGTAGCGCAATGACAATGGGGCCAAATGCACATGCCGCCTCATCCGGGCAAGGTTTTGCGTGACGCGCTGGGAGACATGGACGTCACGACAGCCTTTGGTACGAGTTGCGGATGAGCTACGACATTTGGCAGGTCTCGCGGAAGAAGCGGCCGAAGATTGAGCGGTTTGACGTAGCAGCGTAGCATTTCGTTCGCGCTATACTTGGAGCAACCAAAAGGGGATCGGAGCTATCCATGGACTATTCGAAGATCATCACCATCGATCCAGAACGGCGTAGCGGGAAGCCCTGTATCCGCAATCTGCGCATCACCGTATACGACGTCTTGGATTATCTTGCGGGCGGGATGAGCCACGAAGAGATTCTGGCCGACTTTCCGGATTTGACCGAGACCGACATTCGCGCGAGCCTGGCCTACGCGGCCGATGCCGACCGCCGTCTCGAGATCGTTTCGCAGTGAAGCTGCTATTCGACGAGAACCTTTCGGTGCGCTTGCCTGGTGCGCTCCAAAACCTGTTTCCGGAATCGCGGCATGTCGTCGAGTGCGGCCTGCGGGGCGCGACCGACACTGCGATTTGGCAGTTCGCAAAACAGAATGGATTCGCGATTATTTCGAAGGATTCCGACTACGCGCAACGTAGCGCCTTGCTCGGATCTCCGCCCAAGGTTATCTGGATTCGGATTGGCAATTGCACCACTCAGCGCATCGACTTTCTCTTGCGCAACAAGCAGGAGCGAATCGAAGCATTCGCGACTGGCGATGAAGATTGTCTGGTTCTGGTGCATCCTCGCTCTTGAGAGAGAATTCCAATGAGTAGAGTTGGAGAAAGCATGATTCGCGGGCTGGAACAGGCCTTGGCTTTTGCCGAGGGCAGGGCGAAAAAGGGCACTTACGTCGTCCACATTCCGCCGGAGATCGATGTGAAGGCGATTCGCGGGCGGCTGGGAATGACGCAGCAGCAGTTCGCTGTCAGCTTTGGGTTCAGCGTGAACACAGTTCGGCATTGGGAGCAGGGAAGGCGCGTGCCAGAGGGCCCCAAGCGCGCGTATCTTATGGTCATCGCCCGCGAGCCCAAGGCCGTGCAGAAGGCACTGAGCATCGCGTGAACCGTTGCAGAATCATGGCTTGAGACTTTGGCATCGGTCGTGCATCGAGTAAG
>PLST01000142.1 GCA_003164255.1 Acidobacteriaceae bacterium
TCGGTCATGGGCATGTCGGAGGCGCCGAAATCAACGGTGCCCTTGGTCACCTGGCTGATGCCGCCGCCGGAGCCAATCGACTGGTAGTTGATCTGAACGCCCGGATGTGCCGCGCTGTATTCAGTAAACCACTTCGAATAAATCGGATAAGGGAATGTCGCACCTGCCCCGGTCAGATTCTGGGCCTGGGCTGCGCTCACAGCCAGCATAACGAACAAAATCGCAACAAAAGTCTTTTTCACTTCACGCTCCCGTGCAGTCTTCACTGCCGCTATCCATTGTCTAGGTCGAATGTTACGGGCATTTGAATTCAAGGATATTTTCGATCTGCGTCCCAGGCAGGAGCATGCGCGCCTGGCTGCGATTTCAATAATTTGCGCCCGCACCGCGCTCAATCTACTCAGGAGCTGGCATAGGGATCGCAGCAGGAGATTCTTGTACCAGCGGCAAAGTGAAGTGAAACGAAACGCCTTTGCCAAGAACGCTCTCAGCCCAGATGCGCCCGCCGTGGGCCTGGATGATGTGCTTGACGATGGCGAGACCCAGGCCGGTTCCGCCCGACTCGCGCGAGCGAGCCTTGTCGACTCGATAGAAGCGCTCAAAGATGCGCTCCAGGTGTTCCGAGGCAATGCCGGGCCCAAAATCCTGCACAGTGAATTGCACCTCTGAAGCCAGCGCACGTGCGCCCACGCGGATTCGCTTGCCCGCACTCGCATACTTCAGCGAGTTCTCAATCAGGTTGCCGAACACCTGGTTCATCGCGTCGGGATCGGCCATCACCAGGGCATCTGGCGCGCCCGCCGATTGCAGCTTCACCCCGGAGTCAACCACGATGCCGCCCAGCGAATCAATCGCATCTTTCACAAGAACATTGGCGCGCGCCGGCTGCAGTGTGAGCCTGTAGTCAGGGCTCTCCACGCTTGCCAGCGCAAGCAGATCTTCAGTAAGCCGATTCATCCGGGTGGCGTTCTTGAGAATCACTCCAAGAAACTCGCGCGTGGTCTCAGGATTCGGATTCGGATCTTCGATCAGCGTCTCCACGTAACCCTGAATCGACGTCAGCGGAGTGCGCAGCTCATGACTTACGTTGGCCACAAATTCGCGCCGCGATTTCTGCGCAGCTTCAATTCCGGTCACGTCGTGCAGAACCACCAGGGCGCCTCCGCTCGCCAAAGGCGCTGCATTTACTTCAAACACGCGGCCCGGAGCAAGCGAACTGGCGCGCCCAAAGCAAACTTCGCGCCGCTCGAGCGCGCAGCGCACGCAAGCCAGCAGTTCAGGATCGCGCACAGAGTGCACCAGCGGCCGGCCCGAGTGAATCTGCGTGCCTGCCACCCGTTGCATCACCGCATTTGACCAGCGCACGAATCCCTCGGGCGTGAGAGCCACCACCGCCTCCTGCATGGAGTCGAGCATTGTGGCCAGCTCCTGACGGCGGCTTTCCAGTTCGGCAAAGTTCTTGCCGAGGCGCGCCGCCGTCTGGTTGAGCGCGGTCTCCATTGGAGAGAGCTCATCCTTTTCCGGGTGCTCCAGGCGGGCAGTCAAATCACCGTCGGCAATGCGCCGCGCAAACGCCACCACGCTCTGCAAACGCACGCTTAAGCGCCCTGCAACCCACGCCGCCAGCGGCAGCGCGACGACCAGAGCGATCAGCCCTGACCACAGAGCCTCGCGCCCCAGCATTTGCAGCGTTCTTCCCCTCGTCTCTGCTTCCATCAGATGAAACACCAGTTCCATCATCAACGTGTGGAACAGAAGCAGAAGAACAAAGAGCGCGAGCAGCTTGGTAAAGAATTTGTGCGTCAATGAGGTTACTCGCCCTTGGGCAGCTCGAACCGGTAACCGGCGCCGCGCACGGTCTTCAGGTAGCGCGGGTTTTCCGGATCGACCTCGATTTTCTCACGGATGCGGCGNNGGTAGTCCAGCAGCCGGAACTCGGTTGCCGTGGTGGTGGTGAGCTCGCCTCGCACCATCAATTGCATGGCGCCTGCGTCAATAATCACCTCTTCAAAACTGATCACCGTTGGCGAAGAAGGACGTTCGAAGCGCCGCAGAACAGCCTTGACGCGCGCCACCAGTTCCCGCGTGGAAAAAGGCTTGGTAATGTAATCGTCTGCGCCCAGTTCGAGCCCAAGAACGCGATCGTTTTCGCCCGCCCGCGCGGTCAGAAAGATGATGGGAATCGTCGACAGACCATGATGGGTGCGCAAACGCCGGCACACGTCCAGCCCATCCCCGCCCGGAACCATGATGTCGAGCAGAAACAGCGCGGGCGGTTTGCGCTCCGCGTCGGAAATCAGATTGGTGGGCGTGTGAAACAGGCGGGCGTCAAATCCGGCGGCCTCAAGGTGATGTTGCACAAGCCGCGCGATGTCGGCCTCATCTTCAAGAACAAATACTGTTTGGCTCAAACGGTCAGCCCTCGCCCTGCGGCCGTTGATTTCTTTAAGCTGCGAAGGCCGCATGGAACCACTTACAGAGTAATGCAGCCAGGCAAACAGATTGCAAACGTTTGATGAATTTGCAACGTCCGGCGGGGGTTTTGGCGGCCTGATTCACTGCCGGGAAACGGCGAAAGAACCGATGTTTTTTCTTGACTATAGCGACTTTTCTCTGCAAGACTTCCTCTGCTCATCCGGCACAGAACGACGGCACGACTTCCCCCGCAGCCGAGCCGTCGATGGCCAGGCAGGCGCGCCAATTAGGCCTGCGGTGATGCGGACGCGCACGTTGCCGGCTTGCGTGTTGATTCGAAAATCAAACGGCAGGAGGAAAAATGAAGAGATATATTGCAGAATTGGTGGGCACATTCATTCTTGTGCTCTTCGGCTGTGGAACCGCCGTGGTTGCCGGCGACAAGGTCGGCATTCTCGGCATCGCCTTTGCGTTTGGGCTGGCGCTCGTAGGTGCGGCGTACGGAATCGGACCGATCTCCGGCTGCCACATCAACCCCGCTGTCAGCCTCGGTGTGTTTGTCGCGGGTCGCATGTCGTTCAAGCACATGATTGGCCACTGGGTGGGCCAGTTTGTGGGCGCAATCCTCGCGGCATGGCTCCTCGCCGCTATCGTCGGCGGAGTTGCCGGCGGATACAACATTGCCGCCAGCGGGCTGGGCCAGGATGGATGGGGCCCCGGATACCAGGGCGGTTACAACATCACCTCGGCCATCCTGTTTGAATTTGTGGCTACGCTCATCTTTGTCATTGTCATCCTGGGCGCCACCCAGAAGAGCGCGCCATCGGGATTTGCCGGTCTGGTCATCGGCCTCACCCTCGTCGTCATTCACATCTTCGGCATCCACATCACCGGCGTCAGCGTCAACCCGGCCCGCAGCCTGGGACCGGCCCTCTTTGTCGGTGGCCAGGCTCTCTCGCAGGTGTGGCTCTTCCTTCTCGTGCCAACGGTCGCGGGAGCCGTTGCCGGGCTCCTGTTCCGCCTCAAGACTCTCGAAGCCGATTAACTCCATCTCAAGAAAGAATGCCGGGGAGCTTCCATTCTTGTGGACGGCTCCCCGGCCGGCTTGCTGAAAAACTCCGCCGCTCTTTCGGAGGGAGCGTGAGGCTTCAACCTCACGAACAAGCCCCCCTCGTTCATTCGGGCTCCAGCCCTGGGCCTCCTGCCCAATTCTTCGACTTCCGCAATCATTTAGGCTTGAACCTTAAGGCACGGCGATTCGCACTGGCCGTTTCTCAAGAGGGAGCGCGCATGATCTGGCTGACTCTGCTGATCGGAGTGATTGTCGGAACGTTTTCCGGCGTTGTGGGCATAGGCGGCGGCATTCTTTTTGTGCCCGCCCTGGTCTGGCTCTATGGAATGAGCCAGCACAAGGCACAGGGCACGTCGCTGGGCGCATTATTGGCGCCGGTCGGCATTCTCGCTTTCATGGAGTACTACCGCAAGGGCAATGCCGATATTCGCATTGCCGCGCTGCTGGCCGCGGGATTTCTCGTCGGCGCCTACTTCGGTGCGACCGGTGCGCAAATGATCCCTGAAGTTCTGCTACGGCGTATCTTTGCCACGACCCTCGTTGCGATAGGCGGATGGATGTTCTTCCAGCACTAGAAATCACGCACGGGTAATGGAATTCCCGTGCCCCATCCATCACGTTTTTTGTGATGGGTGGGAAAACAAGCACTCAACCCCGAAGCCTTTCTGTTCCCTGTTCCCTATTCCCTATTCCCTTTTCCCGGTTCCCTTGGTCCCTTGTTCCCTCGGTCCCTGTTTTATCCCAATAAACCGCAGGCGCACGTAATCCGCAGTCCAGTTCCCTTCCTCGTCGCGCAGAATCGGTTCAAGCAAGTCGACCGCTTCACGCACCACCGTATCGCGCATCGCCTCCGGCAGCGTTTCCAGCACGCCGCGGCGAAACGTCCTGATCCAGCCGCTCATCCCGCCCTCCAAAAGCCGCGTAGGACGTGGAATCAGTTCAATGCGTTCAACGCTGAATCCGTGACCTTCCAGTCGCCGGCCGTAGATCTCCGGCGTCGGATAGTAATTCACGTTGTCTTCGCGCCCATCAAAGCCGTGACGCGCCATCACGGCGATGAGCGCCGTGCGGATGGCGGCGATGTTGCCGAGCCCGCCCATCTCCGCAACAAAACGGCCGCCCGTCCTCAGTACGCGATGTACGCCCGCCATCATCGCATCCTGGTTGCGAACCCAGTGAAGCGCGGCGTTTGAAAACACGGC
>PLST01000451.1 GCA_003164255.1 Acidobacteriaceae bacterium
GGAACTTCGCTCACCTTCATCCGCAACAGGCTCGCCTTCACCACCATCTCGCTGGCAAACTCCATCCCCGTGGAACGTATGTCCATGCGCAGGAAGCTATCTTTCCGGAATCCTCGCAATCCGCAATGAAAGTCTTCGCACGGCGAGTGAAACAACAATCTTCCGATGCCCGTTAGCACCGGGTTTCCAAGATAACGGTGCAATGGAGGCATGGCATTCTTTGCAATACCTCCACGAAATCGATTGCCCATGACCAGGTCTGATCCTGCGCGTAGCTGCTCCAGAAACCGCATGATGTGGCCGAAGTCATAACTATCGTCGGAGTCGCCCATCAGCACGTATTCTGCGCGCGCGGCAAGGATGCCGCCCTTTAGAGCGTTGCCGTAACCCTTATCCGCGACATGAATGACTCGTGCCCCTTCTGCTTCCGCGATCTCCACTGACCCATCCGTCGATCCGTTGTCACCTATGATTACCTCACCGCTAATTCCGGCATCTCTAAGACTTGCCAAAGCCTTGCGGACGCACACGCCGACGGTCTCCCGCTCGTTCAGACACGGCATGACGATGGACAACTCGAACTGTTTTCCAGGAGCGGCTAACTCATTCATCTTGTCGCCAAGGACGGTAGTAACGGAAGTTCGTGAATCGTTGCTCAATAGCAGACTGATACCAACACACGATAGGAGCTATTCGGATCGAGATCTTTCGCTGTCAAGTGTCGCCAGGTTCATCGTGTTCGGTAGAACACCGGTAATACCCTTAGCACATCATTCTTATATGTTTTAAGGACCGCTTTGACAATGGCGCAAATGTGCTAAACCCTGCTTGCGAGGTTACTAAATGTGTTCTATCAGAAGCGGGATTGGCATCGCGGAGCCCGGGGTTCTCGGCTGCCCTAACAGGCATTCACGCGGGCATCGAGTCCTTGAATACGCGCGGGCATTCGAGGCCGCGTCGGCAGGCTCGGTTGTAATCTTCCTTCGGGACCCACCCGGATGAACCTCACGGCTCATCGAGCATGGCGTAAATTGAAAGATCTTGGCAGGTCATGCGGCCCCGGACGGAGATTGCAGAAAGTAAGCCACCAGTTCACAGCGGTATACTGACGCGCAGCCGGGAGCCGATCTTGCGACCGATGTTCCAGTCGTTCACAATGCGCTGCCTCAAGGTCCGGGCGCGGGCCATCCTCCATTTGTTCATCGTCTCCCTCTGCGTGATAACGGTGCACGGGCAGCAGGGTAATCGCGTGCCTGCTGATCTAAAGGCGCTGGTCAGTGTGACGGTTGTCGACGAGAATGGCCAGGCCGTCTCTGGCGCTCAGGTCACCTTGCTTGAACCGGGGAAGAACGCAGTCAATGTGCGCACCGACTTTGACGGACACTGCAGCTACGCTCCAAGGCAGCGCGCGCCCTACGAGATTCGAATTGGCAAGCCCGGGTTTTACGAGAGTGCGACGGATGGGATCGATCCGAATGAGGAAAGTCTCAGGATTGTGCTGACGCACGAGCAGATTGTGACGGAAGAGGTAAACGTATCCGACTCCCCGCCCGGCATTAACGCTGAGCGAACCTCTGACCAGGCGACCATGAATACGCCGGAGATCGTGGACGTTCCGTATCAGACTTCACGCGACATTCGTAACCTGCTGCCCTTTAATGCAGGCGTGGTGCAGGACGCGACGGGACAGGTGCACGTGGCCGGGTCAGAGAACTGGGAGGCCCTTGACGAGATTGACGGATTCGATATCCGCTCGCCCATCTATGGGTTGTTGGCCATGCGGGTGAGCGCCGACGCGGTGCGCACTATCGACACTGAGACAACGCGTTACCCGGTTGAGTTTGGCAGGGCTACGGGCGGTGTGATCGCTTTTTATACAGGGATGGGTGATAACAAGTTTCGCTTCAATGCGACGAACTTCATTCCTTCGTTCCGCGATTTGAACGGGATTCGTTTTGACCAGTTTGTTCCGCGTTTCACATTTTCAGGGCCATTGGTTCGCGACCGGGCATGGTTTTATGACGGTCTGGAGACAGAGTACGACAACATATATATAGCGGAACTTCCGGCGAACGCCGATACAGACGAGTTGTTGCGCGGCAGCAACCTCTTCAAAGTTCAGGCGAATCTAACGCCGGCCAACATCCTGACCGGAGGAGTGCTTTTTAACGACTACCACTCACCCTACGATGGCATCTCGTCATTGACGCCCCAGCAAAGCACCACCAAGCGGAATACGATTGCCTGGCTGCCGTATGTTCGAGAAAGGCTGAGCCTGCCCGGCGGTGCCCTGTTCGATGCAGGCCTTGGGGTGGACCGAATTCGCGATGGGTATGAGCCGCACGGAAACGCGCCCTATGAGGTCACCCCGGAATTGCCCTCAGGCAGCTATTTTGAGAGTCTTACCGGGCGATCAAAGCGCGTGGAAGGAACCGCAGCGCTTTATCTTCCACCTCACCTGTGGAAGGGACAGCACGATTTCAAGTTCGGGATCGACCTGGACCACGTGGGTTACAACGAAGAAATTGCCCGCGCGCCGGTGAACTATCTGCGAGAGGACGGGACGCTCCTGCGTCGGAGTACCTTTCCAGCGATAGCCCCATTTACGCTTCACAACGCCGAAATTGGTGCATACGCCCAGGACCGCTGGCGACCGCGCGCTGGACTGCTGCTGGAGCCGGGGCTGAGGTTCGATTGGGACGAGATCATACGACGTCCGCTGCTGTCGCCACGGTTAGCTGCCGCGTACTCGCCGCCAGGGAGCGGCGACCGAACCAAGTTTTCGGCTGGAATTGGGATTTACTACGAACATACGCAGCTCGAATACCTGACGCGGGCGCTGGCGGGCATACGCTACGACACCAACTATGCAGGGGATGGAGTGACGACGACCGGCCCTACGCAGGAAACGAGTTTTACGTATGCTCCAGGATCACTTCGCGAGGCGCGGGCATTGAACTGGAGCGTCGGCATTGAGCACAAACTCCCCTGCAACCTGTTTGCGGGAGGAAACTTTATGGAGAAGCGCACAACCGATTTGTTCACTTATGTGAATCAGAGTGGTTCGATGGCCTTGTCGGGTAATTACCAGCTGACCAATCAACGCGCGGACCATTACGATTCGGTCGAAATCCATGCGAAACGTCAGTTTGCGAATGGGCACACGGTTTTTGCATCGTATACTCACTCCTCGGCGCATACGAACGCCGCGCTCGACTACATGCCGACAGTTTCAGTCAGGGGCCAGCAGCAGAGCGGACCGCTCGCGTGGGATGTTCCGAACCGCATTCTCTCCTGGGGTTGGCTGCCCTTGCCGTTGGCGAAATTGAGAAAAAGCTGGGATGTTGTGTATGCGCTCGACTGGCGTACAGGATTCCCGTTTACGCCGGTGAACGCCAACCAGCAGGTAACGGGAGGGGCCGGGTCAGGGCGTTTTCCTGACTACGCCAACTTCAGTCCGGGGCTCGAGTGGCGATTCCACTTTCGTGGCGCCTATGTTGGTTTGCGCGGAGTGATGGAGAATGCGACGGACCGGAGCGACCCGGCGGTGGTGAATCCAGTTGTGGATTCACCAGAGTACGGGACATTCAGCGAGTTTCAGGGGCGAGCGTTCACGGCGCGGCTTCGGCTAATCGGGACAAAGTGAAATGGGGTTGATGATGGAAGGCCGCGGGATGAATGCGAAACTCTTCGCGGCCTTCCAGGCTACCGGTACGATTCGTCGCGATGAATCACAAACTCAGGATATGCGCCCCCGCCCAGCTCATGCAGGTCCATGCCGATGCGTTCGCCGTCGGGATCGACCCTGAACGGAACAAACCGGTTGAGGAGCCAGAACAGCAAATAGACGAGCGGCAGAAAGATGCCGAGCAGGGTGGCGATGCCGATCATCTGAGCGATCAACTGGCCGCGCTGGGATGCGAATAAACCCGCGGCGAACAATCCCCATAGTCCGGCGACGGCGTGAACCGAGATGGCGCCGGAGGGGTCGTCGATTGAGAGCGCAAGCTCGAAGACCTCAACGAGCAAAGGAGTAGCCACACCAGCTACGATTCCGATAAAGAGCGAGGCGGCGGGCGAGACGAGGGCAGCGCAGGCGCTTGACGCCACGAGTCCAGCCATCCAGCCATTGGCGCAAAGGCTCGCATCTGGCTTGCCGAAACGAATGTGGGTCACCGAATATGTGGCTGCCAGCGCCGTAGAGGCACAAAGAATAGTATTGACGGCGTTCAGTGGCAGCGAGGCCAACGGGGCATTCAGCCACAGGATCGCGCCTGCCATATTCCAGGCCAACCAGCCGACGAGGCTAACAAAGCACCCGAAGAGGACATAGGCGGCGTTATGCCCTGGCATTGCGGTGGAGAAGCCTTCTTTTGGGAACTTTCCACGCCGGGGGCCGGCGATCCAAATGACAGCCATGGCGCTTATTCCGCCGAGGACATGGACGGCGCCGGCTCCGCCGGCATCAAGAAAGCCTGCACCAAGCGCGAAGTTGACTCCAAGCTGGGCCAGCCAACCGCCATTCCAGATCCAGTGAGCGGCGAGCGGAAAGACCACGGCAGCAATGACGGCGGCGCTTGCGCAACCGGCAGCGAGCCGCCAGCGATCGGCGCCTGAGCCCCAGGGAAGCATGGCGGCAAGAGCGACGGCGAGAAACTCGAAAAGGAGCATGAGCTGCGATTGCACCGTGGATGAGCTCATGCCGGACAGGAAAAGAGGGCCAGCACCGAGCCAGTTCCAGGACTTGCCGGCAAGATGGAAACTGTGGCTTGAACTCGCTGAAAGGCATCCGGCAAACGCAGCGCCAACGATGGCAAATACGATGGCGGTGACGGCTACGATGGCGAGGTTGCCGAGAAGCGCCTGGGCGGCTGACCGAGAGCGCCCCAGGCCGGCATTGATCAATGCCACGCCGGCAATGGCGAGAGGAGCCACCAGCAAGAGCGCTAGGGTCAGTACGATGAGGGTATCGGACATGACAGGAGGCACGGTCGGCGTCATGGGCGGCTCTCTCCACGAGGAAGCATGTGGCCGCGCACTGCCACGCCCAGGCCGAGGGCCTCAACGGCAAGACCGCAGAGGACGAAGGCGGCGCGCTGCGCCGGGTCAGCAAAAAGGACGATCGCGGCAATAGCGAGGAAGAATCCAGCTGGCATGACAAATAATCCGGCGTACTTCATGGCCTTTCCTTTCCGAGCCCATAGGGATAAATGAGGAACAAACTAATCAGGGGGCAGTATGGGTTGGGGCGGGATAAAAATCCTCTACCCGTTGTCTCGTCAGGTCGACTGTTACGCGCTGATGAATTCCCTTATGAATTCTATAGCAACGGGTGCTGTGGCCTTTGCGGTGGGGATCACGACACCAAGGCGGGCTCGCACTCAAGGGTTTTTGGGGCGGATCTTCGACACTTCGGCCCCGATGCGGTTCTTTCTCGATAGTGCTTCCATTCTTCAAGCACCTATTGATTGGGTAAACTTACCAACTTCCCGCAACGCCTGGCGGCCGCCAGCGAGCACTCCACACATGGAAACGAAGCCGTGGATCATTCCCGGATACCGGGAAACGATGGTGGGCACCCCGGCCTTTTGGAGGCGCATTGCATAGGCCTCACCTTCATCGCGCAGCGGATCGAACTCGGCGGTAATTACGAGCGCCGGAGGAAGGCCAGTGAGATCGGTCGCAAGCAAAGGCGAGACCTCCGGGTGGCTCGCCTGATCGGCGGAGGCGATATAGTGACCGGTGAACCATTGCATCGCCTTGCGAGTGAGGAAGTATCCTTCGCCAAATTCCCGGTGCGAGGCGGTCTCAAATGAACTTTGATCGGTGACGGGATAGATCAGCACTTGCGCGGCCAGA
The DNA here is from genome assembly GCA_003164255.1 of Acidobacteriaceae bacterium. GTDB lineage: Bacteria > Acidobacteriota > Terriglobia > Terriglobales > Acidobacteriaceae > Telmatobacter. The sequence goes on from PLST01000451.1 coordinate 5,860, forward strand.
GCGGGACCACCCGCATCCCGGCAGCGCATTGCGACCACGGTTGCGAGGTTGCCACCGGCGCTATCGCCACCGACGGCGATTCGGCGTTCGTCAATGCCCAGCCGCTCCGCGTTGGCGGCCACCCAGATGGTGGCGGCGTGCGCATCTTCGACTCCGGCCGGGAATTTGTGCTCAGGGGCGAGCCGATAGTCCACTGAGATCACTACGGCGTCCGATTCGCGGGCAAGGGCGCGGCAGACAGCGTCGTGTGTATCGAGATTGAAGAGCACGAAGCCGCCGCCGTGAAAGTAGATGAGCGCGGGACGAAGTCCGCCGCGCCCGCTTGCGTAGAGACGCGCGGGCACGCCGCCGCCTTGTGCCGGGATGGACAGGTCCTCGACACGCTCCAAAGGATGGGGCTGACCGCCGAGCAACTTCATGGGCCCTGTCCGGCCGATGCGGGCTTCTACGGGGTCCAGGGTCTCAATCCGCGGGGCAGCCAGAGTGTCAAATCGCTCCAGCAGCGCGCGAGCTTCCGGGTCAAGACGTTCGCTTCGAATGACAGGTTCGGGCATGGGGAAACCTCGGAATGATGATAAATCGGTGCAAGCAGCGGTCGAGCGAGGCGCGCAGGATGGCGAGTTCGCAAGTTGCAGACAGGCAAGCAGGTGGTCAACTTCCCGAGTGGTCGGCCTTCGCTGTGTCCCTTACGAATTCCTTTCGCAGCACGGTCAATAATGAGCTATGTACAACCGTCTGGATCGGGCCCATCGGGCTCTTCCTGTCATTCTTGGTGCCATGACGCTGGCTGACGTTGGAGTGCTTCTGGTTTGGGACGCGCGGCCGGGGATCTTTCCCGCACGGAGCCATGATTTTCTCGGGGCTTTTTCGCTGGCGATGATCGCCGTAGCTTATCTGGCGTACCAGATTGTTCATCGGCCACCCTTGAAGGAACTGGCGAAGGCAATCCTGCTGGCAGTGGCTTTTTTATTTTGGGCGGCGAATCAGTTGTGGCCGGCTTCGCCGCAGGCGACGCTGTTTAACGACATTGCGATCGCGCTCTTTGTCTTTGACGTCTTCCTGGTGATGATCGGCTGGCCGCCGACATCGCCGGACAGTTCTTTCGCCGAAACCCGCACGGAGGGTGAATAAACGGGATGGGGTTGTGAGGAGCTAGGTGTTCGATCTGCCAGGATGCATTGCCACGGTGGAGGACGAACGAGACGCCCACCGCGCATAGACCCACAAATAGAACACACCGACCGCGAGCAGGATCAACGGCACTGGGAAGACCAGCACACCTCTCAACGCACCTGCCAATCCAGTTGCTGGCGGAAGCAATCTATCGACAAGTTGGAAGAATATGGTGCCGGATATATCTCCGGTGGCTGCAAGAGCTGCCAAGGTTACGAGAAGCGCCGGCCATTTGATCGGACCTTTCTCGGCGGAGAGGACGGCCATGGCGGGCGCCAGGAGCAGAAGCAGCTTGGTGTCATATAGATGGTGATGAACGGGGAGCAACGAGAGAGTCACGATTGCCGCGATCCCCATCCAGGCTCTTGCAGGCGAGAAACCGGATCGCAACGTTACAAATCCCCAGATGGCGGCTAGTACGGCAAAGACAAGATAGCTGGCGGGATTATAAAAGCGGGGATCATCCTTGAACAGGCTGAGGACCACCTGCAGATCGATCAACGTGTGCGCGACTCTCGAGGCAGGGCCTGGGTCATTCAGGCCACCGTGGAGGGAGAAAGCCTGAATGTTTGCGCGTAATTCGTTGAACCAATGCGGCGCAACGCACCACGTCCACAATACGCCCGGCAACGCAATTGCAATGGTTGCGAAAAGGGTCTGGATTGCACGCCTGCGATAGACCGAGCCTGCCAACAGGAAGAAGAGCCATACCATGCCCGCATCCTGCGGCTTCATGGCGAGCGAGATGGCGAGGCATACGATTCCAGCCGGAACGTACCTGTCCCTGATGAAGCACCACACGGCAACGATGCAAAGGGCGATTGCTATCTCTGAGGGATTGGAGAGAACGGTGATGACAAGGCTGTTGGCGAGGACGAAGCCACAGAGGGCTCCAGAAAGGATGGGAGCGTAATCAGCACCGAGATCCCAGGCGAGCACGGAAGCGAAAACAAGGCCGCCGGCTCCGAGGATCATCCAGAGCAGGTGTGCGGGGCCCCAGGGCAGCCATGCAAAGGGAATCATGATCGAAAACGCGGTTGGCGGATAGACGTAGCGCGTCGCGATTTCACGATCCATTTCCGCTTCGTGCGGGCGCTCGCCGCCTTCGGCCTGGTAAACGCGCAGGACGTCCAATTCGTCGTAGGGGTCGCCGTGTTCGATCAGGCATCGCGAGGCGTAATAATCCGGCTTGAAGTCTTCGAAGGCAGCGGTTGAGGTGGAGTTGACCAGATAAGTCATTAAAAGGACCAGGATGGTTGCTCCGAGGAAGAGCAGAACCAGTCCGTCCCGACGCGCTTTCGTCATGCGTTTCCCCACCGACTGTTGCCGCATCGCGCCAGGACTGAATGAATTGGCACCGAATCGAAGCGGCAGCTCACAGGAATGGCAGGCTTTATTCTGCCACTTCAGGACGGTTGTCCTGGGTAGTTTTCCGTGCCGGTGCTGGTTCCTCTGCATAATTCTTGAGAGGGTGGGGACTGTGATTTCCCGGCCGATTTGCGAGTAATCCCAGATTGTGGTTTGGTTGGGCGATTTTTCGCAAACATGGCGGCGCTGGCGATTGGCGGAGTGGTTGTGGGTCGTGATATTTTGTAGTCAAGATCCCAGCCTTTGGTATGCACGTCACCAAGGGAATGGTCGGTTATTCCCCGCAATCATTCTTATCACAACCGGTTTAGTTATCAACGGCTTACGCAGCTGATTTTGCACAAAAATATTTTTTGAAATCGGCAATGCGGAGCCTTGCAAGGGGCTATCCGGCTGTTATATTTGAATTTCGGGGTTCTCCACCTCTCGGGTGATGCATGCCCAAGAATGATTCTTGAACACAACCTGTGTGACCGCCGGCACAGCGGGCGCATTCTAACGCGAAAATCAAGCAGGAAAAGCATTCATGGCGCAAATCTTTGAACGCAGCTCCAACGCGCTGGCTCGCATGAGCCTGGTGCTGACGGGGCTGATCGTGATCGCCCTGGGAGTTACGCTCGATCAACTGCAACGTTCGCCCTGGGTGACGCGGCAAGGTCAGCGTCCCGATCAACCGGTGCCTTTCAGCCATAAACATCATGTGCAGGGGCTGGGGCTGCAGTGCCAGTACTGCCACACCACGGTTGAAAAGTCGAGCTACGCGGGCATTCCCCCGACCAAGACCTGCATCAACTGCCATGCGCAGATCTGGACCAACGCCCAGTTGCTTGAGCCGGTGCGGTTGAGCTGGGCGAGCGGGGAATCGATTCCCTGGATCAAGGTGCACGATCTGCCGGACTTTGTGTTTTTCAACCATTCGATTCACGTGAACAAGGGCATTGGCTG
>PLST01000530.1:0-2966 GCA_003164255.1 Acidobacteriaceae bacterium
TGGAAGAGATTGACGAATCGGTTCCCATGCTGGATGAGGTTGCGGGGCGCGAGGAACGCAATGAACGGCTGGATCGCGTCGAAATTCGAGCCGAAGAGCCGGTGGCAGCACCGAAGGATCCATTCGAGGAAGTCGATTTTGGATCGTACTTCCAGGATTATCTTGACCCGGGCTATCGTACCCAGCCGGAGTACGAGGACAGCGAGAAGCCCTCGTTTGAGAACTTTCTCTCCCAACCTACGACTTTGTCCGATCACCTGGCGTGGCAACTGGGAGCTCTAAGCCTGAGCGCGGCGGCTCACGCAGCAGCCGAGCTGGTGATTGGCAACCTGGATGAAGACGGCTACCTGGCAGCAACCGAGGAAGAGCTGGCCACGGCCCTGAGCCAAGTCACAGTGGGCGAGAAGGCCAGCGGAAACGGCCATCACGATTTGACCTCGGCGCTTGAGCTGGTGCGCAACGCGATCGACTTGGTGCAGCATCTTGACCCGGCCGGCGTGGGAGCGCGGGACTTGCGCGAGTGCCTGATGATCCAGGTGTCGGCGCAGCAGCAAGAGTTCAGCCAACTTTACGCAAAGCGTCCAGTGGAAGCCGAAGAGGAACTGCATCGCGGCCTGAAGGCCGAGGCCGAGGCGCGGCTTGAAGACCGCCGGCGTGCAATGGAGGTGGCGGCGCAGATTGTGGACCGCCATTTGCATCTGCTGCAGAAGCGCGACCTGAAAGACCTGGCGCGCGCGGCGCAGTTGAGCGTGGAAGAAGCCCACGCGGGCATGGAGTTTATCCGCACGCTCGACCCCAGGCCGGGCCGGCTTTACAACCGCGAGCAGACACGGTTGATTGAGCCCGACGTGGTGTTTTTGAAGCGAGGCGGGGAGTGGGTCGTGTCAATGAACGAAGAAGACATGCCCAGCCTTCGCCTGAGTGCGCGCTACCGGCGCATGTTGAGGGCCGAAGGCACCGAAAAGGAAGTCAAGGATTACGTGAAGGAGCGGTTTCGCTCCGCCATGCAGCTGATGCGCAACATTGCGCAGCGCAAGAGCACCATCCTGCGCACCTGCGAAGTGATCGTCCGGCGTCAGCAGGAGTTTCTCGAGGTCGGCGTTGAAGCGCTGCGGCCCATGATGATCAAGGAAGTGGCTGAGGAGATCGGCGTTCATCCTTCCACCATAAGCCGCGCCGTGGCCAATAAATATGCGCACACCCCGCAGGGCGTGCTGGAGCTGCGCTTCTTCTTCTCAGAGGGCTCGAACGGGCCCGAGGGCGCCGACACGCCTTTGCTGGTGCTCAAGCGCAAGGTGAAGAAGCTGATTGAAGATGAGGATGTGCGCCATCCTCTCACAGACGATCAGCTTGCCGCGATGCTCAAAGCTCAGGGCATCCAGCTCACCCGCCGCACCGTGGCCAAGTACCGCGAAGACATGAACATTCCCTCCACACATCAGCGGCGCCGGCGCGACTAGTAGCAGCCAGCCTGCAAAGATCCGCAACGTTTCATGTCCGAAGATTGAGACGTGCCGAATCTCTCCGCGGGATCTTTAGAAAGACTTGTCGCATAGGTCCAGAGTATTCTTGAATAGCGATGACCCAAACCATGAAAGCCGCCGTGTTGTACGGCCCCAGAGACATCCGCATTGAGCCGTTTCAAAGCCCGGAGATCAAACCGGGCATGGTGCTGTTGCGCAATCGCTGCGTGGGCATCTGCGGTTCTGACCTTCACTATTTTGAGCATGGCTACTGCGCCGCGTTTGTCCCCGATCGCCCGTTTGTGCTTGGCCACGAGGTGATGGCTGAAGTAACGGCGGTGGCAGATGACGTTGCGCATCTGCGCGCAGGGCAGCGTGTGGCCGTGAATCCGACGCGCAACTGCGGCGTATGCGAGTACTGCAAAGCGGGGCGCATCAATCTCTGCAAAAAAACGATTACCATCGGCAGCGCCAGCACAACACCGCCGACCAACGGTGGACTGGCAGAGTCAGTCCTGGTGAGGGCGGACCAGTGCCACGTGCTTCCCGACAGCGTGGACGAAAGCATGGGAGCGATGATCGAGCCGTTTGCCGTGGTTCTGCACGCGGTCAAGCGTGCGGGCTCGGTTGCAGGGAAGCGCGCGCTGGTGACCGGCGCTGGAGCTATTGGTTTGATGGCGGCCATGACGGCTCAGGCCTTTGGCGCCGCGCCTGTGGCCATCAGCGACATTGTGCCCGAGCGCCGCGCCAAGGCGAGTGAACTCGGGATCGATGCGGTGCTCGACCCCTCAGCAACGGGCTTTATTGAGAGCGCAATGGAGTTGAGCGGCGGCGGATTCGATGTTGTCTTTGAAGCGTCAGGCGCGCCCCCGGCATTGCGCAGCGCGATTCAGCTTGCGCGGCCCGGGGCAACCATCGTGCAGATTGGCACATTGGGCACGGCGGACATTCCACTGCCTATGAACCAGCTGATGACGAAAGAGATCAACCTCATCGGATCGATGCGNNTTCAAAGTGCAGATTCAGATTCTTTGATCGCTTGCGTCTGAAGTGCGATCAGAAACCGGGCGACCCCTGCGACGGCTACATCGCCTCAGGGCTTTCGATGCCAAGCCACTCGAGCGCGATCACCAGTTCGCGCAGCGCGACGGCAGCGGTGGCCAGCAGAAACGCTTTTCTGGCCGCGTCCTCTTCCGTTAGAATGTGATGGCGGTGGTAGAAATTGTTGAACTCCTGCGCCAGTTGGAAGGCATGTTTGGCCAGGTACGCCGGCTCTGAGCTTGCGATGCACTGGTCAAGCACCAGAGTGCGCCGCGCGGCCCGCAGCCACAGCGCCCAGATATCCTCGTTCTCCTCGCCACTGACAAAATCCACGGCCCCGCCATGCGCAGCGCCAAACTCCGCCAACACTGCCTCAGGCGTTGTGCCGGCCTTGCGAAAGATGTTGCGCGCGCGCACCACGGCGTACTGAATGTAGGGGCCGGTCTCGCCTTCGAAGCTGAG
>PLST01000530.1:3058-3370 GCA_003164255.1 Acidobacteriaceae bacterium
GCGTGTAGCGGTCGGCTTGCTCCGTGTAACCCATGCCGCGCAAAGCCTGAATCACGTTGGCCTGCGGATCGGACTGGCGCGCGTCGATAACATTGTAGATAGCTTGCGCGCCGCCGAACTGCGGATGGTGCTTCGCACCGTTCTCGACCGTCGATATCCAGCACTCGTGGTCAGGGTAGGTGAAGAATGGCTTATAACAAAAGTCCTTGCCCAGGAGTCCAAACTTCCATAAGTGGTAGGCTATGTCCTTGCCTACGTAAGTTACTGTCCCGTTCGAACGGACGATAACCTTGGCGTCCTCGTTGGTCTCGC